>NZ_CEYOSI010000008.1:0-12795 GCF_982879505.1 Candidatus Desulfolinea nitratireducens | reverse complement strand
TCTTCCTCCTGGGGATCTTGGTAGTAGCTTTTATTCTTATCCCTGAGACTCCAATGATTGAAATGCCGGCCCCTGCAGGGTTAACTGTCGAAGCCACTTTCCCGCCGACCTACACGCCGCTCCCACCGCCAACTTTTACCCCCCAGCCCTTTCCTACCGGTGTTCATGGAGGGAGAATTATCTTTACCTGCACACGTGGTGATTATAACCAGATCTGCATGGTCAATCGAGATGGCAGTGGCCTCCTCCAAATTACACACGAGAATATTAATCACTACTACCCTGCATTTTCGCCCAAAGGGGAAGCGATCATTTACGCTTCAAATCAGAGTCGCGGCACATTTGACCTCTACTTGCTTGTCCTCAGCACATCGCAATCTATTGAGCTCACGCATGAGATTGGGAATGTTTTCTCTCCCGATTATTCTCCTGATGGTGAAAAAATCATCTTTGTAAATCGGCCTGCTGAAGAGCCAGCCGGTCTCTGGATCATGGATCATAATGGAGAAAATCCGCGTTTGCTCTATGGCGGACCGAATTATGCCGGCCCAAATACCCTCGTCAGTGCAGCCTGGGCACCGGACGGAAAAAGAATTGCTCTCGCGATGATCGTGGATCAACTTTATGAATACGAAATCTTTATACTGGATGTGGAAAGTGACGAACCGCCACGTCGCGTAACCTATGGCTTGCTGGGTATTACAGGAGGTGTTGACTGGTCCCCGGACGGGCATTACCTGCTCCTCTCCGCTGGCCCGCCACTTGATAAAGATATTTATCGCTACGAAGTTGAGACCGGTATTTTCTCCCAACTCACCTCTGGTGGGAATAATAACTCAGCTACCTATTCCCCCGATGGTAAAAATATTGCTTACAATTCCCTGCGGAATAACGATCAGGCTGATCTCTTTATCATGCTGCCAGATGGGAGCGACGTTCATCAGATCACTGACAACCCCGAACCGGATTGGCAGCCCCAATGGGAACCGTAGTAAAAGTAAATTGATATTTCACTTTATTGATATTCACTAAAACAAGTTGATTTTATCTGAGTCAAACGTCCCGCAGGTTCATGATAAACCTGCGGGACGCTCATAACCAGTTCTCTGTTGTTTTCACTGAGGGTATAATCCCAACATGATCCTCGTTACAGGCGGAACCGGTTTCATCGGGCGGGCCTTGGTCCGTCAACTCGTTGAAGCTGGGCATGAAGTCCGCACCCTTATACGCCCATCACCACATAGCCCGCGTTTGCCAAAAGGTGTGCCTGTTGAAGTGGCGGTTGTTAGTCTCACCGATATACGCGGATTGCGCGCTGCCCTGCGTGGCGTGGATCGGATTTATCATCTTGCGGGGGGGGAGAGTAAAGCAGAGCTTTTTGAAACGGATATTGAAGGGACCAAGACTCTCGTCCAGGTTGCAGACGAAGCAGGTGTCCAGCAGATCATTTTTCTCAGCCACCTCGGTGCTGATAAAGCGTCCGCATTTCCTGTCCTAAAGGCCAAAGGTATCGCCGAGGAACATATCCGCCGTGGTAAAACCCCGCATACGATCATCCGCTCCTCCATCGTCTTTGGCGTTGAGGATAATTTCACAACAGAAATTCTCCGGTTGGTGCGAATTTCCCCCGGCTTTTTGTTTATTCCCAACAAAGGTCAAACACGTTTGCAACCACTCTGGGTAGAAGATTTGGTCACTTCTTTGTTGTGGTCGCTGGATCATCCTGATTTGCAGGATCAAAGTATTGAATTTGGCGGCAGTGAATATTTTACATTGCGGCAGGTTGTCGAAGTGATTCTTTTGGCAACAGGGAAAAAGCGGCTAATCTTTTCAGCCTCAACGCCGATATTACGCGTTTTGACAGTGATCCTCGCGGCCTCTATTCCTAATTTCCCAATTTCTGGTTTTTTTCTCGATTATTTGGCAACCGACCGTACCTGCGAAGCCGACTCTTTGCCGCGCATCTTTGGGCTGATGCCTGCTCGCTTTACCTACAGGCTCGATTATCTTCGCAAAAAGAGCTGGCTTGAAAAATTGCGTGAAAAGCAAGCAAATTTAAAAAAAGCAAACTGAGATTTATGAGATGAAAATGCCCCACTACGGTATTCGTCTTCTTGAAAGCCCTGAAGAAATGCGATTGATCGAAAGGCTGTCAGACGATATTTGGCGCGGTGGCCCATTAGACGTTGTTCCAGCCCATATTATATTGGCCTTTGTCCACAATGGGGGGCTGGCCATCGGTGCCTTTCAAGATGAGGAGATGGTCGGTTTTGTTTTTGGTTTTCCCGGCATATCCAAAATTGGGCAAGAAACCCGGATAAAGCTTTGTTCCCATCAGATGGGCGTCCATCCCGATCACCGAGGTAAAGATCTTGGCTTTATGCTTAAAAAGGCGCAGTGGCAAATGGTGCGCCAGCAGGGGATCGACCAGATCACCTGGACCTATGACCCCCTGCTTAGTAAGAATGCCTATCTCAACA
The DNA here is from genome assembly GCF_982879505.1 of Candidatus Desulfolinea nitratireducens. NCBI lineage: Bacteria > Bacillati > Chloroflexota > Anaerolineae > Anaerolineales > Candidatus Desulfolinea > Candidatus Desulfolinea nitratireducens. The sequence continues at coordinate 10,315 of NZ_CEYOSI010000008.1, read as the reverse complement.
TTGCCCGTCTCGGCGCAGTCTGCAATACCTATAAACGTAATGAATATGGCGATATGGTCGATGAACTCAATGCAGGGGTGGCCTCTGATCGCTTTCAGATTGATTGGTGGACCCATACTAAACGAGTCTCTCAACGTCTGGATGAAGAAAACCGGACTGTGCTGGGATTGCGGAATTATCAGCAAGCAGGTATTCAAGTTCCCTATACTCCCGAAACAGACTCCAATTCTGGCTTGTTGAGGCCTCCATCAAAATTTACTTCCCCAAGTGGTAGCCTGGCCCTCGTCGAAATTCCTACCAATTTCCAGACCCTGCGCGAAACCGACATCTCCCTCGCCAGAGACTGGCGCTTCTTTACCCGCGAAATTTTTGAAGAAGGCTTCAGTACTGGTTATCTCGTCACCGATTTTATCTATGATCGCAGCCAGAAATCCCCGCGTGGATTCTATATCCTGACGAAGGGTGAGAGTACGATCTCATAGCAAGTTTTCACAAACAGGAAAAACCATTAACGAGAGGCGAAATGATGAACTGGCATAAAAGTACCCTTGAAATCCGTACATCAGGGAAGGGCCTCCACGAAGTAACTTCCCTGATTGCCAAGCAAATGGATGATTGGCAGGTAGGGGAAGGCATTTGCTATCTCTTTCTGCAACATACCAGCGCATCGCTGCTCATCACTGAAAGCTGGGATCCCTCTGCCCGCGCTGACCTTGAAAGTTTTATGGAACGAATTGCCTCAGAGAATGAGCCGTGGTATACCCACACGCTGGAGGGACCTGATGATGCGACATCCCATATTCGGGCCATGCTGACAGACGTCAGCATTACGATTCCAATTGATTATGGCAAACTCTCTCTGGGGCAATGGCAGGGAGTTTTCCTTTTTGAGCATCGTGACCGTCCACATAACAGGCGGATATTAATGAGAGTCTTGGAAGTGATATAAGATTTATCTTAGAATAAGTAGGATGCGCCAAATAACATTTCTTAATATGGTATCATGCCCGTCAAATATCATGAAAATTATCCGATTAAGGAGTGTGAAATGAAAAAGAATAAGGGAATATTGCGATTTTTTTCTATTCTTGGCATAGTGATTATTGTTGGCGTAGCAGCATTTGGCTACGCCTTCCTGCGTGAGCCAGAGGCGCCTAGTGTAGGGTTGGAAGAGCCTTCGGTGATGCCCGCTACTGAAGTTACTCAAACCAGCGAGGGCCAACCCACGGCTGAAAGTGCCCCCGAAGAAAATATATCTAAGGAGAATTCGCAATCAAGTATCTTTCGGATTGATTCCTCACAATCTGAAGCTCGCTTTACTTTAAATGAGGTATTGGAGGGGCAGCCTACCGTTGTGATTGGCAAGACAAGGCAGGTCACTGGAGAGTTTCGCGTTGAGCCTGATCAATCGCAGGTAGAGGTGGGCGAAATCCTGGTCAATGCACGTGACCTTGCAACGGACAATACCTTCCGTAACCGTGCGATTCACAACAGGATATTGGATAGCAATACTTTTGAGTTCATCAGTTTTGGGCCTACGGATATTATTCTGCTTCCCGATGAGGTCAACATTGGGGAAGAAATTGTCTTCGAGATAGCTGGTGCCCTGACAATCAAGGGCGTGACCCAGCAAGTCATATTCATGGCCAAAATTACACCCATTTCTGAGATGCAGATCGAAGGCCATGCCGAAACCATGTTGGCCTATGCCGATTACGGGATAAAAATTCCTTCTGTTGAGCGTGTGGCAGAGGTGGACGAAGAAGTTCTGCTGGAAATCGATTTTGTTGCTTTAGCGATATCAGAATAACCGCCCAACAAAAAACCCCCGATAATTTCGGGGATTTTTTGTTTTAGTGCTCGTGGTCGTGATTGTGTACATGCCCGTGCTTCATCTCTTCTTCAGTGGGATCGCGTATCGTAATTATTTTTATGGCGAAATGCAATTCCTTTCCCGCCAGTGGATGGTTAAAATTTAGCTCCGCCATATTATTTTCAATTTTATCTATGCGCGCGTAGGCGGGCTCGCCATCTTCGTTCTCAATCTGTATTTCTGTGCCAACCTCAACAGGAATATTCTCGGGAAATTGATTGGCTGGCACTTCCATAAAAGCATCTTCTTCTGTTTCGCCGTAGCCCTCAGCAGGAGAGACTATAACTTCTTTGCTTTCGCCAATTCTCATACCGAGAATTTCTCGTTCCAACCCAGGGATGATATTGCCATGACCCTGTAAAAATTCCAGAGGTTCACGCTCTTCCGAAGAATCGATCACCTTGCTGTCTACTGTTAGACTGTAGTCCATTGCGACAACGAGATCATTTTTTACAACATTTTCTTCGCTCATAAGGATCCTGTAGGGAAAGCTCTCTCAGTTTGCTCTTTGTATCTTTTTGTATTGATATATGGGGGGGATGTTGGAGACGAAATTGTTCATCCATTGTCAAAAGTTCATGGCAGGATTCGAGGTCAGATGGGTTTGAAATCAAAATTTTATTTCTAAAGCCATGAGGTTTGAACTTGACTATCGCCATCCTCTTTTGCACGGTTTAAAGCTTCGCTGGCAAGTTGGAGTTGATCATCAAGAAGAGTAACAGAGCCTGTCATTCTTGTTACAGAGGCAACACCTGCGTTGGATCGCAGTGAGAGATGACCACTTTCTGGAAGGGCAAGCTTTATAGCTGCAATTCCTTCTACAATGCGAATGGCGACTTTTTCGGCATTTATGGCAGATGCTCCAGGCAAAACAACCAGAAATTCGTCAAACGACCAGCGACCGATACCATCGTAGGGACGGAGGCGTTCTTTAATGATCTTGGTGACAGCTTTAAGTGCATCGTCACCCACATGGTTTCCATGCTCATCGTTGATTTTCTTCAGGTCATCAAGACAAAGGAAGACCATGCTGATAGAATCAGAGTAACGCCGGGCGCGTTCCACTTCTCCACGCGCAAATTTATAGATCGCGCGGCGATTTAGTAATCCGGTAAGAACATCCACCATTGTCAGTTTTTCAAGCTTGTTATCAGATTGGATGAGACTATCTTTAAGGGTAAGTAATTTTTGTCCAAGAGCAACACGGGCTTCCAATGTAGTTGGATTAATTGGCTTTGCCAGATAGTCATCGGCGCCAGCGGACTGGCCTTCTACGATATCCTCATCTGTGTTATTGGAAGTGATGAGAAGAATATAAATATATTCTGGAAAGTCTGCGGACCGGATGTTTTTAATTAATTGAATACCGCCCATTCCCGATAAATTCACTCCGGTGATGACAAAGCGAATATTTTCATCTTGCAGAAGCTCCCAGGCGGCCTCCCCGCTATTGGCCAGGACGACTGTATGCCCCAAACGTGTCAGTATTTTTTCGACAATTCGGCGATCTTTTTGTTCGTCATCAACGACCAGAATTTTTTCCATGATAAGGAAATTATACCTTTAATTTTTCTCTAATTTGACAACAATCATTATTCAAGGTTAAATAGGTTCACATTGTAACGGGGAGCCATTATTGGCTGAGAGGAGCGCGTTGCGCTCGACCCGCATTACCTGATCCGGATCATGCCGGCGGAGGGATATTGCGATTTATTAATCAAACATCCTCCCAACGGCGAGGATGTTTTTATGTCCAAGCGCGCGCTTATTTTTATCAATGGTGATTTGCCAGATCTTGATGCTGCCCGTCGTATTCTCGAACCAGACGCTTTCATGATCGCCGTGGATGGTGGAACCCGACACCTCCTTGCCCTTGGTTTGCTACCCTCTGTTGTCATCGGGGATCTCGATTCCCTTGATCCTGCCCATCTCCTTACTCTGGAAAAGAATCATGTTGAGATCATCCAGCATCCAAAGGATAAGGACGAGACTGATCTTGAGCTGGCGCTCAATTATGCCCTTGATCTGGGATACAGAAATATTCGCCTCGTGGCAGCGCTGGGTGGGCGTCTGGACCATACCCTTGGCAACCTGTCCTTATTGACAAACCCTTCCCTTGCCGGGCTGGAACTGCGCATAGAGGACGGGGTCGAGGAAGCCTTCTTTGTCCGGAGGCAAGCCCAAATCCACGGGCGTGCCGGAGAAACTGTGTCCCTCCTCCCCTGGAACGGGGATGTGACTGGCATCCAAACCGAAGGTCTGCGCTGGCCGCTTCGTCACGAAACACTGAAGGCACATAAAACCCGTGGTATCAGCAATGAAATGGTATCTGATGTGGCAAAAATAAGTATCGATTCTGGCTTATTACTATGTATTCACAGTGCTAACTATAAAAAAGAATGAAGGTTATTATGAAAAAAATCAATTTACTCACTTTATTGATCGCTTTGTTGCTCTCCGCCTGCACGTTGACAGCCGAATCTTCTCCAGAAGAGAATCAGTTGGAAAGCGGGTTTGGTGATGATGTCATATTGACAGTGATGACTCATGACTCTTTTGCTCTTAGCGAGAAGGTCATTGAGTTATTTGAAAATGAATCCGGGATCAAGGTGGAGTTTCTTGCCAGCGGCGATACCGGGTCTGCTCTCAATAAGGCAATTCTTACAAAAGAGGCACCCCTGGCAGATGTATTTTATGGTGTGGACAATACTTTCTTATCGCGGGCTTTGGCTGCCGATCTGTTTGAATCCTATGCTGCACCTGGATTGAAAAACATCCCTGAGGAATTCAAGTTCGATCCTGAAAACCGTGCCCTGCCTGTGGATTATGGTGATGTTTGCATTAATTACGACAAAGCCTATTTCGCTGAAAATGATCTGCCTCTTCCGGAGAATTTCGAAGACCTGATGAAACCTGAGTATGCTGAACTGCTGGTTGTGGAAAACCCGGCCATATCTTCACCGGGGCTGGCATTCTTGCTGGCTACAGTGGCTCATTTTGGGCCAGATGGATATCTTGATTTCTGGGCAGCCATGAAAGAAGGCGGAGTTTCAGTAGCCAATAGCTGGGAATCGGCCTATTATACGAATTTCAGTGCCTCATCCGGACGTGGTCCGCAGCCGATGGTTGTCTCCTATGGAACCAGCCCTGCAGCAGAGGTTTATTTTGCTGAAACGGAGCTATCGGAGGCGCCAACCGCCTCAATTCTTGGGCCTGATACCTGCTTCCGCCAAGTAGAATTTATCGGTATCCTGACTGGAACCCAGCAACGAGCCGCGGCCGAAAGATTCGTAGACTTCGTGCTGGATGTGGATTTTCAGGAAGATATTCCCTTGCAGATGTTTGTTTACCCGGTCAATTCTGACGCAGAACTGCCAGAAGTATTCCTGAAACATGCTGAGCTTTCTGATCAACCAGCCACTATTTCCATGGATGAAATCGCGGCAAATCGTGAAGTCTGGATTCAGGCCTGGACGGAGACGGTATTGAAATAATGTCTACCCGCAAAGTAGCGAAGAGCGCTGAGAAAAAGAAAGTTTTTTCTTCGCGTTCTTCACACCTCAGTGTACCCTTTAGGTATCGCGATTCGATTTTGCGCTGGGCTCCCGCCCTCCTGTTCATCTCAATCTTCTTTTTCTACCCCCTCACCAAAATTCTTGGATTGGGGGTAAATTCGTCTGTATTTCTCTCTCCAGAATCTCTGCAAATTGCGCTGGATAGTCTGGGTTTTACGCTCTATCAGGCCGTGTTATCAATGCTGCTGACCCTATTGGTCGGATTACCTGCAGCGTATCTTTTTGCTCGTTACGATTTCCGAGGAAAGGCGCTTTTGCGCGCCCTCACAGCTGTGCCCTTTATGTTGCCAACAGTTGTCGTTGCGGCAGGATTTAATGCCTTGCTTGGACCGCGTGGTTGGCTGAATTTGAGTCTGATGAATCTCCTCGACCTGGATTCTCCGCCGATTAATATTTTATACACTTTAGGCGCAATCCTCCTGGCGCATGTTTTTTATAATACGACCATCGTCATCCGGGTAGTGGGCAACGCGCTCTCCCGTCTTGATCCACGACTGATCGAAGCTTCCCGTCTGCTTGGAGCTGATCCCTGGCGTGCTTTCTGGCGAATTACTTTCCCATTACTTCGTCCATCCATCCTGGCTGCAGCTTTGCTGGTCTTTCTGTTTGACTTCACCAGTTTTGGTGTAATTTTGCTCCTTGGCGGTCCAAAATTCTCCACTCTTGAAGTTGAAATTTATATCCAGACTTTGCAGATGCTTAATTTGCCTGTTGCGGCCCTGCTTTCGATCATTCAATTGCTCTGCACGCTGACTTTTTCCATTCTCTACAGTCGGATGCTGGCGCAGACATCCACCCAGGTTGCTCAACAGGATACCGAATCCCGGCTGCGTCGTTCAAAAAATAAAAGAGAACGCATCTTTATTTTTACAATGATCACCATTCTATTTGCGCTTTTTGTCCTCCCGATGCTTGCTTTACCCCTCCGCTCTGTGAGCCGTCTTGAAGCTGATCGCGGTGACCGCGCCGATCTTCAAACAAGCCTGACGAGCGACTACTATAACGAACTCTTCATCAACCGACGGGGATCGCGTTTCTACGTACCGCCGATCGAGGCTGCACTAAACTCCCTTGAATATGCTGGGATCACGGTTGCGCTCTCATTGCTAATGGGGTTTCCAGTGGCCTCGGCCCTGGCAAAACCCAACCGCATGGATCGTTTTCTTGATCCACTTTTGATGTTGCCCCTTGGGGCATCGGCTGTGACATTGGGACTGGGCTTTATCATTGCCTTTAGCCGCCCCCCGCTGAATTTGATCGCCTCCCCGTGGCTCGTTCCTTTGGCGCATACTATAATAGCATTGCCTTTTGTTATCCGCTCACTCCAGCCCGCGCTGGCCTCTATCCCACAGCGGTATAGGGAAGCGGCTGCCATGCTGGGAGCATCTTCCTTGCGGACCTGGTTTACGGTGGATTTTCCGATTGTCTTTCGAGCGGTGCTCGCCGCGGCGACCTTTGCATTTACCGTTTCCCTGGGAGAGTTCGGTGCGACCTCTCTTTTGGCGCGCCCGGATTTCCCGACCATTCCCACGGCGATCTATCGTTTCCTCTCCCAGCCAGGCGGGTTGAATTATGGTCAGGCAATGGCGATGGCAACGATTTTGATGATTTTGACAACGCTCAGTATTTTCCTGATCGAAAAGTTGCGCTTGCCGGGGAGGGGGGGATGGTAGGGAAAGGGCAACCGGTCGGTCGCCCCTTGGGTATGAAATTATGTTAATTCTTTCTAATATCCACAAATCCTACGAAGGGAAACCCTTACTTAGAGGCATATCCCTTGAAGTTGGTGAGGGCGAAACTATTTGTCTGTTGGGTCCATCAGGCGGTGGGAAAACGACCCTTCTGCGCATCATCGCAGGGTTGGAAAATGCTGAAGAGGGTGAGGTAAACTGGAATGGAAAAGATATCTCTTCTGTGCCGCCGCACAAGCGCAATTTTGGCTTGATCTTTCAGGATTACGCTCTTTTCCCGCATTTGAATGTTTTTGACAACGTCGCTTTTGGTTTGAAAATGCAGAAACTGGGGCGAGAAGAAATTCATCAGCGAGTGATGAAGTCTCTACAGCAGGTTGATTTGATTGGCCTTGAATCACGCGATGTGATTGACCTCTCGGGGGGGGAGCAGCAGCGCGTTGCTTTGGCACGGGCATTGGCACCACGTCCGCATTTACTTTTATTTGATGAACCACTCGGTGCGCTTGACCGTAAATTGCGTGAGTATTTATTAGCGGAATTGCGCAGTATTTTGCAGGAAAGTGGTGTTCCTGCGATTTATGTCACCCACGACCAGGATGAGGCATTTACCCTTGCTGATCGTGTCATGTTGCTTCATAATGGTGAAATCGTCCAGCGTGGTACACCTGCGGAGGTGTATGCACGTCCCCATTCGGGGTGGGTGGCTGAGTTTTTGGGTGCAGGAAATGTGGTTCAGGGGAAGATATTGAAGGACGGACTCGTGGAGACGATCTTTGGAACTGTGAAGATGCCTGTTGAAGAGAGGCAAGCCGAGGGCTCGCCCGTAACGTTATTAATCCGTCCTCGGGATGTGCGTATTGGTAATTTGTCGTCTCCGTTACGCGGAACTGTGAAGGATGTCGTTTTTCAGCAGGATCGATTTAAGGTGGTGCTGAAAGGTGGGTTTTATTTTTATCTCTCCGATCCTGTTAATGTGGGTGAAGAAATCGGGTTGAAGATCGAGATGGGTAAAATCCAGCGTTTAGCTGAATAAAAAGAGCTTCCATACGGAAGCTCTTTGGTTTTTGAAATAGTACAAAGTGAAATATTTAGCCAACGCCCAGGAGAGCATCTCCGTTTATCCAGAGCCAATAACCGCCACCGCCAAAAATAACGAGACAGCAGCATAATACAATAGCAACAATGCCAACGATCAGCCAGACATTGGATTTCTTTTTTTCTTCATCGGGTGGGGGAGCGATATTATCGTACATTTTAGAGCCTCCAGGAATTGATTGAATTAGTATGCAAATGAGTCAAGTACGGGGATTGATATGCCCATGGCGAGCATGACAAGAACGACGCAGATACATAATGCCGATGGAATTAGTTGCAAATAACCCATAACAAGCCCGGCAGTAGCCATACCATCACCAGCCAACCGCCCCATGCTTTCGCGGATCTCGCGTTTTGCCATATGTCCGGTGATGATGGCCGCTAATGAACCGAGTAGGGGTGCAATCGTCCAGCCGAGGATGCCAGCGATCATGCTGATCGTTGCCAGAGTGCTGTTGGGCGTTGGCGGGGGGATTTGTTGATAAGGTTGTTGAGTCATATCTCTTCTCCTTTTGATAAAGCCATTAGGCTGGTTTTACGGCGTTAGCTTTGCGCCATTTCCACCAAATATAGGTGGTTGTCAGCAGTATAAGAATGATACCAATAATTATCGGAATCAGGATTGCCAAAATGGACAGGAACGTGGAAATAATATCCTCAGCGATGCTGACGGGCGTGTTCGCTGCTCCGCCGGTGGTGGCTGTGAGCGCAGGCCGCACAGCAATAGACTTGACCGAATGCACGCTTCCGGCAACGAGTAACCCCATTCCCATGGAGAGGATCGGGCTCATATCGGTGATTACCTTGGCACTGGCGGCAAAGGCGATTGCCCCGGCAACCGGACGGACAAAGGTTTGGATGATATCGTTGATATGATTCACGGCTGGAACCTTATCAGCGAAGAATTCGATTGTTCCGAGAACGATCAGGGCACCAATGATCCACCAACTGGTGAGCGTATCCCAGGGAGATTGAAGTTTGATCAGATCAGTAAATCTTGCGAGGAGGGAGACCACGAGCAGGGGAATATAGGCGTTCAATCCTGCACTTGCGGATAGCCCAAAGGCCGAGAAGATGCCGGTTAGGAGTTCCATTTATTAGTCCTTTTGTATTTAAAACTGACCGCCAAGACGCGGAGAAGGCCAAACTTCTTTTTTTATCGCCAGGTTTTTAGGTAAATAGCCTTGGCGTCCTGGCGGTTAAAAAAGAGCACTCCGTTTATCCCAAGGGAAAGGCTCCCCAGGTGCCAGTCAGGCGCAGGCGGAGTAAATCAATGACAAGGAGCATGATCAAAGCGAGAGTCAGGCCGGCGGTGAGTGCCAGCCACATTTCCCGGATGGATGTGAAGGTGTTTTCCTGCCTCATCACCATCATCCAGACCACACTAAAGATCAGGGTAAGTAAGGTGACCACACCCAGTACGCTGATGAAGGCTATTGGATAGAGGGCAATGGGGGATTCGGAAAGAATTGCGAGATCGATAAGAAGCATGGTCCCGATGAGCAAGCCGAGGTCACGCCATGAGCCCAGCGCGGGACGCGCATCCACTTCTTTCCACGCGGTCTGGTTGAAGGCGGCGTAGAGGACGGCGCCCATCCCCATCCCCATCCCACTGCCGGTGAGTAGACGAAGGATATTATTTGGGATATAGATATTGGGGATTTGTGGGAATGCCCCCGGATAGGTCTGCTTGATTAAATAGAGATAGGAATTTGAGCCATCGATAGCCCAAATCAGAAAAAAGGCCCCGAGGGTAAGGATGATCTTTTTGGGGGGCATCCCACTCCGCTTGCTTCCGATGATAGAGAGGAAGATGAGCGTAACAGCTGCACTGGTGAAGGTGCCGGTATCGCGGGCGCACATGGGGAGTTGGCGTTCGCCGATATGGAAAGACCGCTCGCTGATGCGATGACAGATGGCATAACCAACGCCATCTGCTTTGCCAAGGAGACCGGGTGGGGTAATATATACATAGGCACCTATGGCGAGCAGTGCCGCAAGAGGAACGATCCATTTTACAATTTTCTGCATGACGGGTTGATTATAGAGGTTTTATAGGGTAATTGCAAGAAAAATAT
>NZ_CEYOSI010000007.1:17123-35723 GCF_982879505.1 Candidatus Desulfolinea nitratireducens | reverse complement strand
ATGTGAATTTACCCTTAAGGGCACTCGTGCGAGCGGAGATTGCGAAGCGAAGCAAGCTCGTCCAATTTAGAGAAATCTATATATTGCGAGACTACTTCGTCGGGCTGTCGCCCTCCTCGCAGAATCGTCTTTTCATTTATTTTGAGCCACTACCGAAAAATTTTGTCATCACTGCCTTATTGCTCATCTTGTCACTGACCGCCTGTGGATCTACTGTGCAAGCGAATACCAATCTGATCCTTGCCACGACCACCAGCACGCAGGATTCTGGCCTCCTTGACGAGCTTGTGCCTCTCTTTGAAGAGCTGAGTGGCTACACCGTTCAGACCATAGCGGTTGGCACCGGTGCCGCCCTAAAGATGGCAGAAGAAGGTAATGCAGATGTTCTTCTCGTCCACGCACCCTCTGCAGAACTGGTTTTGATGGATGCGGGCTTTGGCAAAGATCGGATGCTCATCATGCATAATGATTTTGTGATTGTAGGTCCTGCCGATGATCCCGCAGAGATTCGCTCCTTGACTTCGGCTGGCGAGGCGTTTAGCAATATATTCAACACTGAAGCCGGATTCGTCTCCCGCGGCGACGACTCGGGGACGCACAAGAAAGAGAGATCCCTGTGGGCAAGTGCGGATCTGACTCCTGCCTGGGATGGATATATCGAATCCGGACAGGGCATGGGTGCGACCCTCATCATCGCCTCTGAAAAGCAGGCCTACACAATGACTGACCGCGCCACCTATCTTGCCATCCGGGATAATCTTGAACTCGAGATTTTGGTTGAAGGGGATGAGATCCTGCTGAATGTTTACCATGTCATGACGGTCAATCCTGATCTATGGGAAAACACCAATTATGAAGCTGCACTTGCTTTTGCCGAATTTTTGACCAGCAACGAGACTCAAGCTATCATCAAAGAATTTGGGATCGATAAATATGGGCAGCCCCTCTTCTTCCCAGATGCGGATAAAACCGATGCAGAATTAGGTTTATAATCTTTCATACGCAGGGGCGAAGGGCCGTCGCCCCTACAGTAAACCAATATGATATTCGACGCCGAAGTCTTCCAAATCACAATTCTCTCTCTGCAAATCTCCGCCCTTGCGACGGGGATTAGCCTTTTAATTGGACTGCCACTAGGTACAATGCTCGCACTGGGCAAATTTTGGGGGCGTTCCTTTTTCCTGAGCATTGTCAACACCGGGATGGGATTGCCCCCGGTCGTCGTCGGTCTCTTTGTGGCGATGATGCTGTGGCGATCGGGCCCTTTTGGTGATTTGCACCTCATCTATACACCCATGGCGATCATTATTGCACAAACGGTCATCTCCGCCCCGGTCGTGATAGGGTTGACAGCCGCCGCTCTGCAATCGCTTGATCCGCGTCTACAGCTTCAACTCTATGGCTTGGGAGCATCACGCTTGCAAATGATCTGGGCGTTGTGGCGGGAGGCGCGTCTGCCGCTTTTGGCCGCATTAATGGCAGGATTTGGCTCGGTCATCTCTGAAGTGGGGGCCTCAATGATGGTGGGCGGCAATATTCGTCACCAGACCAGGGTTTTAACGACGGCAATAGTGTTGGAAACAGGCAAAGGCAATTTTGATATCGCCATCGCCCTTGGCGTGTTGCTGCTTACGATCACATTTTTGGTTAACTGGGCATTAACCTGGATCCAACAAAAAGGGGCAAGATGACGGGTAAAAAAAGCCTCACCACCAGGAACACAAAGAGCACGAAGAAAAGCAAAAAATCTGTGAAAACTGTGGAGAAAAATGCTCTTGTCAAAATACGTGATCTGGAGATTCAGCGCGGCAAAGATACTGTCCTGCATGTTCCCGCGTTGGATATTCTCTATGGGGAGGTCTTGGCCGTCGTTGGTCCAAATGGAGCAGGAAAAAGCACCTTGCTTCTGGCGTTGGCCCGCCTGCTTAAGCCAGAGCGAGGAGAAATATTATTTAGCGACAAGCATTCTGCAGCGTATAAACAAGTCCAGATGGAGTCTGATACGATTTATCGTCGCCGTATCGCGCTGGTGATGCAGGATCCGCTTTTATTTGATCGATCAGTTTTCGAAAACGTGGCCTCCGGACTGCTTTTTAGGGGGGTGGAAAAAAATGAAATCAAGATCAAAGTACCGCTTTGGCTGGACCGATTGGGAGTGGCGCATTTATCAGAGAGACGAGGGGGAAAGCTCTCCGGTGGCGAAGCACAGCGCGTCAGCCTCGCACGGGCGTTGATCCTGGAACCTGAATTACTCCTGCTCGATGAACCATTTTCTGCACTGGATCCTCCCACACGAGCGCAACTCTTGGATGATTTGGGGAAATTATTAAATGAAACTTCCACGACAACTGTGTTCGTGACACATGATCTTCCCGAAGCTGCACAACTGGCTACTCGGATGGCAGTGATCATGAAGAATCAACTGCGCCAGGTGGGAGAACCGGATGCAATTTTTGCAAATCCGGCCTCTACTGATGTAGCCCGGTTTTTTGGAAATAATAAAAATATCCTCCCTTAAACGAACAATCCCGCGCTTTTCGCGAGATTGTTCAACCAACTCAAAAGGAGGAAAAGTTGTGGTGTTAACCACAACAAGTTTAGAAGATGTCAGACAAATTCACCAGTGACAGGAATCCTTTTGTGATATGACAAAAAGCTTCTCATTTTCTGACAAGGCGATAAAGCGATTCTGTTGAATAATCTGTCAGGTAGATATTTCCAGCCTGATCTTGTCCAAAGCTGGCAATTGAGAAATCGGCCTCCATTAATTTTTGTGTCTGCCAGATCCCATCTATTTGCAACAGGCCCCAAATCCTTCCTGAACAAAAATCTCCATATAGATAGAGACCCTGCCACTCAGGCAGCTCCGTACCACGATAAATCACACCACCTGTTACCGAGCAGCCCTGCCCATGGTCATATTCTGCAACTGGAGCAATCAACTCCGTTCCTGCGGGTGGTTCACCCGAGAAAGGATGCTGCCCTTCCCTATAGTTCCAGCCAAAATTCGCGCCGCCTGGCGAACCTGCGGGCAAAAAGTCAATCTCTTCCCATTGATTCTGTCCGACATCGCCGATATAAAGATCACCCGTTAACGAGTCGAAACTAAAACGCCAGGGATTGCGTAATCCTAAGGCCCAAATCTCACTACGTTGAATATCATTGAACGGATTATCAGCAGGAACGCCATATGGGGGCTCAGTGCTGTCTACGCTGATCCGCAATAGTTTGCCAAGATAAGTGTTCAAGTTTTGACCGTTGCCCCGCGGATCGTTCGCCGAGCCGCCATCACCGAGGCCGATGTAAAGGAATCCATCCGGGCCGAAGGCCATCCCACCGCCATTATGATTGCCAAAAGGCTGATCGACGTGGATAAAAGCAGTTTCGCTATCAGGGTTGGCCTGGTTCGGGTTTCCCGATACCTGGTAGCGGGCGATGACCGTATCCCCGTTGCGGTCTGAATAGTTGATAAAGAAATATCCGTTTTCAGCGTAATCAGGGTGAAAGGCCAGCCCCAACAGGCCTTGTTCTGAGTTTCTGGTGGCGATCTTATTCCCAATATTGAGAAAAGGCTCTTCCAGGACAAAGCCATTTTCGAGTACAAGAATTTTTCCGCCGCGTTCAACGATAAAGATACGCCCCGAATTATCACCGGCGTGTTGAATATCGAGGGGTTGGTCGAGGCCATTTGCCACCACCTCCCATTGAACTTCTGCTGCATCGGGGAATGTGCTTACAGAAGGGGGTGCTTCAGGTGCAGGCTCGGCAGTGGGTTCGGGAGCCGCACTCTCCGCTTTCAGCTCGGGGGAAAGGGCCTCCGTTGGGGATGGGGGAAGCGTAGCTATGTCGGGGGCCAGTTGAGGTGTAGGAGCGGGACGGCTTGAGCAGGCAGTAAGAAGAATGACTGCGATCAATCCGAAAATCAGCTTTTTCATCACACTCACCTTTATTCCTCCAATTCGACCACTTCTCCATCGACAATGTCGCCTTCATCGGTTGGAGTGACGCGCCCTGTCAGCAGGGAGATGTGTTCATCGACAACATCGGCAGGGCAAAGCTCAAGGAAGAGGGTGAACCCAAACCACATCACAGCAACATCGTCAGCTGCCCCGATTAGATTTATCAGGCCTCCAGGGATGAAATCGAAAGGGAAGATAAGGTAAGCCAGCGATCCCAGGGGGAGCAGTTTGATCAGCCCGTTGACCCGGCTGTCGTTCATTAAACGTAAAATCAGCTTGCCCCGGAGAATCATATTCTTAAAAATATTGCCATCCTCCGAAGAGATTTTCCTACTATTAAATTGATCTGTCATTATTTTCTCCTATTTCTTTGATTGATATGATTATACTGCCCTTCTATGTTTACGAAACATCCTGGCCAGGTTTTGTAACTTTTTTGAATTTATATCATCTAAATATTGTTGAACAAACTAATTAACCAGGAGTATTAACCAATGGAAATGATCATTGACCTTCCCGGCGGCGCACGGGTAGATGCGCATTTTGCGAATTTTACTGTCAAAACCGACCAGCCGACGGTGGGTGGTGGCGAAGACTCGGCCCCGACACCCTTCGCGCTCTTTCTTTCATCACTTGGAACCTGTGCCGGGATCTACGTCCTTGGCTTCTGTCGCCAGCGTGGGCTTTCAACCGATGGAATTCGGATCGCCCAGCGCATGCATAGCAACCCGATAACTGGGTTGGTCGGGAAAATTGAGTTGGAGATACAGGTTCCACCTGAGTTCCCTGAAAAATATCGTCCCGCGCTGATCCGTTCAGCGGAACAATGTGCGGTGAAGAAGCATTTTGAAAATCCGCCTTCCTTTGAGATCACGACAAAAGAAGTGGCGCTGGCGTAGTCTTAACAAGGGCGACCGACCGGTCGCCCACCCTTTTTATAAAGGTGTACAATAGACAGATGCCCTATATCATTGACGGACATAACCTGATTCCCCGCGTGGGATTACACCTCGATGCACTCGACGATGAAATGGCATTGGTGGAAATCTTGCGTGAATTTTGTCGCGTCAAGAAAAAACGGGTCGAGGTCTATTTTGATGGCGCTCCACCCGGGCAAAATGGCAAACGAAAATTTGGTTACGTGACGGCGCATTTCGTTCGCAAGGGGCGTTCAGCCGATGATGCCATCCGCGCCCGGTTGCAGAAAATGGGAAACGCCGCCCGCAATTGGACAGTGGTTTCCTCCGATCGGGAGGTGATTACCAGCGCAAAGTCGGTTCGTGCCAGCCATATATCAGCAGATGAGTTCGCACAGCAGATCGAAGAGACAAAACTGATTACGCAGAGCGATCCCGTTGAAGATAAATCTCTCTCAGGGCAAGAAGTAGAACAATGGCTCGACCTGTTTTCATCAAAAAAACCCCCAACAGAAAAACTCTAATTTTGTTTTAATATAATTACGGTAAATATGATGTATATTATCTGTAATGGCACTTACGTTCCCTTTTACTGGTATCAAGTAAGTGTTAACCACCAATAGCATGCCCCCCCCATGCTAAACAATTTGGTGGTGTCCCTCCCCCTTGATCGCCAAGTTTTTATGCTTGGCGATCTTTATTTAAATCCCTGTATAATAAAGCCATGCAAACCGTATATAGTCTTCTCCGCTCTCCACACCACCACCAAAGCGGACATCCGGAATCGCCGGAACGATTTAGGTTATTGGATGAAATTTTTGCTGCGCATTCAGGGATAAAAGAACTTGACACCGTACCAGCCACGCTGGATGAAATTAGTCGCGTCCACAAGCCAGGTATGATCCAGGCTCTTGAAATCGCATCCCCGGGATTGATCGACCACGCTCCGACCTATGTGACTTCAAGCTCCTTTGATGACGCATTGTTGGCTGCGGGCGCGACCCTGGCCTGCACTCGCGCTGTTTGGGATGGTGCTGCGAGAAATGCATTTGCTCTTGTCCGCCCACCGGGACATCATGCTGAGCCGACCCACGCAATGGGATTTTGCATCTTCAATAATATAGCCATTGCTGCGAAAGATGCGTTGAAACGAGGTGCAGAACGAGCCATGGTGGTTGATTTCGATGCTCATCATGGCAACGGGACACAGGCAGCTTTTCTCGACGACGAAAGTTTGGGATTTCTCTCCATCCATCAGGGAGGTATATACCCTGGCACAGGCCATCTGGAAGATGCTCCCCATGCACGCGGACGTATTATCAACCTACCCTTGCCCGCCTTCACCGGGGATATCCGTTTTCGTCAAATAGCCGAGGAGGTCATCACTCCCTTTGTACGCAAATTTCGACCGGAAATGATCTTTGTTTCGGCAGGTTTTGATTCGCATTGGAGCGATCCGCTGACACAGCTGGGGCTATCCACACAAGGATTCTTTGAAATATCACGACATTTGGTTGAATTGGCAGATCAAGTTTGTGGCGGTAAAATTGTTTTTGCGTTGGAGGGTGGTTACGACGCGCGAAATGTAGCGAAGGGTGTGGATGCTGTTTTTTTAGCGGAAGCAGGCCGAGAATTCACGAACGGAAGGGGTGACTTGTCGCCTTATCCCGAACCAAATATTGAAAATCTCATCCAGGCTGTGCGTGAGTTACATCAGTTAGATTAAGGAGTGATTATGAGCAAAGGATCAGGCAAGTTTATCCAACTTGAATGGGAATGCCCACAATGCGATGGGCGTAATCCGGGGCCGGAGCAGAGCTGCCTGAGTTGCGGTGCGCCCCAACCTGACGATGTCGAATTTGTTGCACCCGCTGAACGGAAATATGTGAGTGATGAAAAATCGCTAAAAGCCGCCAGATCAGGTGCGGATATTCATTGCGGATTTTGCGATACGCGCAACCCTGGTAATGCAGAAATATGTTCCCAGTGTGGAGGAGATCTGGCCGAGGGTGAACGCCGTAAGGCTGGTGGTGAGGTCCACCAACGAGCGGCAGAGCAAAAGATACGCTGCTCAAATTGTGATGCGGAAAATACTTCCTCGAATCATACCTGCGCAGAGTGTGGTGCCCCGCTGGCACAGCAAAAGCTTGCCTCAGCTCAGTCGGATGCAAAAGGGATAAAAGCATCTGGAGGCGCGAAAGAAAAAGCATCACCAAAGAAGCGAGGATGTATTATCGGTGCAGTTTTGGCTGTGATTGCCTTATGCGTAGCTGGTGCTGTTTTTCTCTTTGCCCCCAGTGAGAGTGTGGCAGGCACAGTTAGCGATGTGCATTGGCAGACGAGTATTGCAGTGCAAGAGCAGCAGGAAGTGCGCCATGATAATGAGACAGGTAGCGTGCCCTCGGATGCGTATGATGTCTCTTGTCATACAGAGAGTGAACAGGTCTGCACCACAGAATTAGTCGATCAAGGGAATGGCTTCGCCGAGGAAGTGGAATCTTGCGACACTCAGAACGAAGAATATTGCTCCTACACGGCATTGGAATGGCAAACCATTGAGACATTTACGATGGATGGTAACGATTACAATCCCAGCTATGCCAGCCCCTCCTTGAGCAATGAACAACGTTTGGGAAATGAGGATATAGATTATTCGGTCAACTTTAGCACCGAGAAGGGAAATATCGACTACGCCCCGGACGATCTGGATGAGTATCGGCAGTTCCAGCTTGGCAGCTCGTGGAATTTGAATTTGAATCGGCTTGGCACTGTAGTAAGCGTGGAGCGATAAAAGGAGTAGTATTTATATGGAACCAGCATTTCTGTTCAAAGGGATTCTGATTGGATTCTCCATCGCCGCCCCAGTAGGACCGATTGGTGTACTATGTATTAATCGCACCCTCGCTAAGGGGCGCCTCGCAGGGTTTATTTCAGGATTGGGGGCGGCAACAGCCGATGGCATCTATGGATGCATCGCGGGCTTTGGGCTGACCTTCATCTCTCAATTCCTGGTCGATCAAGAAAACTGGCTTCGGCTCATTGGTGGAGTTTTTCTCCTTTTTTTGGGAATTAAAACCTTCCTGGCAAAAACAACAGGTGTAGCTAACCCAGGTACAGAAAATGGATTGTTTAGGGCTTATCTGTCCACTTTTTTTCTGACCCTTACCAATCCGCTTACGATCCTTTCTTTTGTAGCGATTTTTGCAGGGATGGGAATTGTTAATTCAGATGGGAATTATATCTCTGCAATCATGTTGGTCCTGGGAGTCTTCATAGGTTCCATGCTTTGGTGGACGCTTTTGAGCAGCGGCGCAAGCTTTTTTCAGAAAAAGATCAATGCAGATGGCATGGCATGGATCAATAAAATTTCTGGTCTGATCATCACTGGTTTTGGTGTGGTGGCTCTTTCAGGCATATTATGATCATCAGGTCGTTCAAAATCTGCCCTCATTGGTGATATCGGTTTGTAAGTTGTTTTTGTAAAAAAAAATTTCTATCTGCTATAATGAAATCAAGATTTCCTCCATATGGATAGAAGTTATGGTAGTTCAGAAGCGAAGGGTGAATAGCGGGGTGGTTTTTGTCTTCCTTTTGAGTTGGTTTGCCGCCATGCTCAGCACAGGAAGCGCTTCTGCCGCGTCTGATATCCCTCCCGGTCCTGATCGTTTTACCTACATCTCTGAGAACTACACCAACTATCAATGGTGGCTCTTGCGTTGGGAGGACAGTGAGATCGTTTGTGAAATCAATATTGAACACGAAGATTTGCCAACCCTGGACGAAGTCTATGTAGATTGCGGGGAAGATCTCTACACTGCCTGGGTTAATCAAAATGCCTGTCCCGTCGAAATTCTCCAACACAGCCCCGAAGAATGTCCTGGCTACTATATGCATCTTGCTTCCAGCGCGCCTGCCCAGCGGGAAATCTCCATTGCGTTGCCCCCTTCCGTTGTATGGCTGGATCTCGAGGGTTGTATTATCGAATCGACGACAAACCGTTGCGAATCCCCCCCGGCGCTTGCTCTGCGCGGCGATGAACCTCTTTCTGGTGAAGAAATAATCCGCATTACTGGTGAACTCGATGGGGAACCTTTCTCCTGCAACGGTACGTACTGCGAGCTGCCTCTCTCTGAAACAGATGACGAAGGTGTAAGCCTCACGTTTTGGGCCACCTCCAGTTATGGCGATAGCAGCCACGTCTTCGATGCACGTTTGCGAGTGAGCCTTGCTGAAGATGATGAGAGTGACCAATTCTGGTATGTGGATATTCTCAGCTCGCAGTGGCGCGGTGAAGCAAATGCGAGTTGTGCTGAGAGCTGGGACGCCTTCCCTCCCGTTGGGGGCGCACCAGAATGGCTTTCCACCCCTGAAAAAATTTCTGATCTCGAGTCTGATTATTCCTATGCCTATCTTGCTGGAAATTTGATCTCAAGAAATATTGTAGATGCCAGCCAATGCCCTGATTTTGGACTTGACTTCAACGGACAGGCAACTGCTTGTGGTCTCGATATTGCCCAGTCCGCAATGAGTGAATGGCAAAACCGTTTTGACACCTTGATTATGAAATCGGCAGAGGAGACCAGCATCCCGGCAAATTTGCTGAAACGGCTCTTTGCTCGGGAAAGTCAGTTTTGGCCGGGTATATTCAACGCAGGAAACGATGTGGGCTTGGGACAATTGACTGAAAACGGGGCTGATATTGCCTTTTTATGGAACCCGGTCTTCTTTGAAAAATTCTGTCCCCTTGTTTTGAGTGATGAAAAGTGCGAAGCAGGCTATTTGTTTCTGGATGAAGATGAGCAAGAAAGAATACGCGGAGCACTGGTTTACAGCGTCAATGCAACCTGTGTTGATTGTCCTCTTGGACTTGATATTACTCAGGCCGAATTCAGTGTAGAGGTTTTTGCGCATACCTTGTTGGGAAGCTGCGAACAAACCGGGCGTGTCGTTCATAATAATACAGATGAAAAACCTGGTGAAACAACCAGCTATGAAGATATGTGGAAATTTACGCTTGTAGATTACAACGCCGGAGCTGGATGTCTCTCTCTTGCGATTGGCAAAACACTAGATGAAAATGATGTCCTGGATTGGGGGAATCTCTCCAATAATTTAACGCCGGTTTGTATGGAGGCAAAAGATTATGTGGAAGATATTAGCCAATAAACCTCTTGTAGTTGTGCTCTAACCGCCGTCCTTCGCGTAGCATACTCGCAGAGTGCGGCGGCCTTTATCAAGAGAGCCTGCGCCGAGGACGGCGCAGGAAGCGCAGTGAAAAAATTTTTCACAAGAAGTCTTATAGCAATTAAAAGAGCCAGACAAATTTTATCGTCTGACTCTTTTTAATTTAAACCACTAATTAATCTAGAAACTTAATGGAATTTAGTTTTGCTACTTTTTCGCACCATCTAATTGTTTTTCGAGAACTTCAGCAATATCAAGAACCTGAATATTTTCGCTCATGCCCTTGGAATTGAGAGCATCTTCGAACATGGTCAGGCAATAGGGGCAGGCTGTTGCCACTACATCTGCTTCCACATCGAGGGCATCTTGTAAACGTCGTTGGTTGATGCGTTTATCAGTATCTGTTTCAACCCACATGCCACCGCCACCCGCGCCACAACAGAAGCTATTTTCACCGCAACGAGCCATTTCAACCCGATCTGTTTTTGCTTTGTCTAGCAAATCACGGGGTGCCTCATACTCTCCGTTGTAGCGTCCCAGATAGCAGGAGTCGTGATAGGTCAGGCGACCCTGAACGCCATTGCCCTCAGCCTGATCCAAAGACAGATCATCTGCAATTTCGGTCAATAATTGGCTGGAGTGGATCACTTCAAAATTTCCACCCATTTGCGGATACTCATTTTTCAAGGTATTGAGACAATGGGGACATTGAGAGACAATCCGTTTAAATTTAATCTCGTTGAATATCTCAATGTTCTGTTCAGCCATCACCTGGAAAATATATTCATGTCCCATGCGGCGGGCAGTTTCACCACAGCAAGCTTCATCCATGCCGAGGACACCAAAATCGACGTTGGCTTTTTGGAGCAATTTGACAAAGGATTGGGTTACCTTCTTGTTTCGCTCATCAAATGCGGCGGCACAGCCAGCAAAGAAAAGGATATCTGTTTCATCGCCGGGGGAGAGTTCGCGTACATTTAACCCCTCAGCCCATTTCATGCGATCCTGTGGAGGCATTCCCCACGGATTTCCCTGGCGTTCCATATTCCGCAATGTGTCGCCCACAGATTTGGGCATCTCGCCGGTTGAAAGGGTTTGATAGCGGCGCAGGTCAACAACACGTTCGGGCGGGCGGATGAAGATCGGGCAGCGCGTCAGACAAGCGCCACAGGTTGTGCAAGCCCATAATGTACCCTCAGCAAACATTTCAGCGGGCAATTCCGGCGAGCCACCCCCATTCTTCTTGATCAGAGAGCTGAATGCGTTCTGCCGTAATCCCTGCAATAATGTGCGTGGTGAATAATTCATGCCACTGGCTGTTGCCGGGCAAACATCTTCACAACGCCCACAATCCAGGCAGGCATCAAAAGAAAGCAATTCCCGCGAAGAGAATTCGTTGATATTGCCAACCCCTAAAACCTCGATATTCTCAATATCTTCAATTTTCTCCAAAGCACCCATTGCCCGACGAGGGCGCAGCAGGATATTGAGCGGTGCCATGAGCATGTGGCGCATTTTTGTGAAAGGCAGGGCCGCACCAAATGTTAAACCGAGAAAGGTATGTACCAGCAGGAAAAATGGTTGCAAGCGAAAAGCGATTTCAGGGGTGAGTCCCCAGGATTGATACCAACCTGCGACAATAACGCCCATAAAGGAGTATCCACTCCAGGTTGGCGCAGCACTGGTCAATCGCATCGCTTCGGTGGTGAATCCGGCCAAGGCCATCAAGGTGAGCAGGATAACCGCGAAATAATCATCCCATTTATAACCCAGATATTTGGGCTTCATCACCAAACGTCGAATTACAGCCATAAACACGCCAACCAGAATGAAAATCCCAGCCAGGTCCATGATCCATTCGTAGAAGAAATAGGCACCCTCGCGTGGAATTGTCAACTCAAAGGGTGTGAAGAGTTTCATCTGCATCAGGTTGATGGCTGTGCCAATGATCTGAATGCTGACACCCCAGAAGAGCAGGAAGTGCATGATGCCGGGATAGATCTTCTTCCATA
Source organism: Candidatus Desulfolinea nitratireducens (assembly GCF_982879505.1). Classification (NCBI taxonomy): domain Bacteria; kingdom Bacillati; phylum Chloroflexota; class Anaerolineae; order Anaerolineales; genus Candidatus Desulfolinea; species Candidatus Desulfolinea nitratireducens. The sequence goes on along the minus strand of NZ_CEYOSI010000007.1, from coordinate 23,651 downwards.
CGCGTGCCTGCAAGATACTGAATACGAAGAAATCGAGTACTTGAGGCCAAAATTGTTTTTTTTCGGTTACGGGAGTTTCGACGGTCATGATTCATCTCCAGCGCTGACGTAAATATTCCCATCAAGCACCTCTATATGCAGGGCTGTCAGGGGTGTTGGGGGCGGTCCAGAAATGACTGCGCCATCCAGAGGATTAAAGAAACCCTCATGACATGGGCAGGCAATTTGTTCAATTTCAGCATTCCATGTGCAAAGACAAGCAAAATGTGTGCATACCGCTGAATAGGCCTTCAGCCCTTCTTTTGTATTAATCACCAGCGCAGGGTAACGTCCAAAGGCAACAGTTTTCCCCTCACCGACAGGCAGATCATTTTCGGGGGCAACCAGGACCGGGTCAGAGGGCGTTTCTTCCAAATTCGGGGGGAAGAAAAAGGCGAGTACAGGAACAGCCAGAGCGGTCAGGCCTATCGCGCCTAATACCTTATTCGTCATTTTTAAGAAATCACGTCTTGTAATTTTGCTCATGATTAACTTACCTCTCCCCAGACTGACAATGCACCAATAAGCAACAGTAAAACGACGGCGATGATCAGGCGGTTACGTTCGCTTTTATGAGTTGTATCAGGCTTTCGATCAATAAATGGCCACAGCATTAGCAGGAAAACTGCGACCACAGGGGCTGTAGCGCCAAATGTCTTGGGGACGAATTTCAGCATCTGATACAGAAATAGAAAGTACCACTCCGGTTTGGCGTGCTCTGGCGTCACCATTGGATCGGCAGGTTCGCCTAATCCCACGGGATACCAAAGGGCAACAGCTCCGATGATGAAGAGCAGGATTCCAAAGCCTAAGGCAACTTTTGCCTCGAGAGTAATATGATCCGGGAAAAAGGGGACGGTTGAATCGTCTTTAGGTTTTCTTTCAGTCATGTGATTTCTCCAGCTGCCTATAAAGGTTTATGGATGCCTTGTTTGCGCACCATGATGAAGTGCAAGAGCATCATGCCGACAATTAGCGCAGGCAAAATCAGAATATGAAGCGCATAGAATCGGCTCAGTGTCAGGGAGGTGATATTCCATCCCACACGCATATAGACGAGCGCCAATTCACCGATAGCGGGGATGCCTCCGGCGATCTCTGTGGCTACCGTGGTTGCCCAGTAAGCTCGTTGATCCCAAGGGAGTAAATAACCCGTGAGGCCAAATCCCATTGTAGTAATAAAGAGAATAACGCCACTGACCCAGTTAAGCTCTCGAGGTTTTCGAAAAGCGCCATTTACATAAACGCGGGCCATATGCGCGACAACCATCAAGACCATGCCATTTGCAGACCAGTGATGGATCGCCCTTATTGCAGCGCCAAAGCGTACTTGTGTTTCAATAAACTGGATACTGGCGTATGCTCCTTCCGGCGTGGGCTGATAATAGAAGGCCAGCATCGTGCCGGTAACGCCCTGGACGACAAAAAGAAAGGCTGTCAGCCCGCCCAGACAATACCACCATCGTCGTTGCCATTGCGGAACAGGTTTGTTGAGAAACTTGGAGAGCGGGTCTTTCAGGTCATAGCGTTCATCAATCCATTCCCAAACGCGAGTGGCTATGGGTTTCCACTGCTCTCGGCTTTTCCAAACACTAAGGCTTCGGACAGTACCGAAAAGGAAGATCAATCCCATTGAACCAAAGGTCACCCAACGGATCAGAGGTGTCCAAATCCCTTTTTCTTCCCCGAGAATATGGCAATGGAGGCAGGGGTCCTGGTTGGGTGGAGGAGGTAAGGCCGCGATATTTTCTCCCTGATGGTAGGTAGCTTCTGCAGCACCAGCCTCTGTAAGGGTTGTCCAATCCGGGGATTCACCAAGCTCGGATGAATAGGCTCTTTCGGTGGTAATAGAAAATGATATTGCTGCTACTACGATAATGATGCCGATTATCATCATTCGGCGAGATAGTTTTTTCATAGACTGCCTCCGGCGTAATAATAGATTATGAATTGAATACTTAAACCGACTCGTTAAATTCACATCCAACATATTTTACGATAATAGTCCGTATTACCTGCATGACCTTCCGCTTAATCATTGCATGTACTTCCACGTGATTTATTGATATTCAGATAACCAGGTTATGAGCGTCCCGCAGGTTTGTGTTGCTTTAAAATCTGAATTACGGGAACCTGCGGGACGTTTTAGGTAGAGAAAATTACCAAACTTAAGTGAACATCTATAAAAATAACCGATGAATGTTATGCTTAAAATAGTAGGAATGGACCTTGTGCCTTTCCCTGAATACTTGTTATAGTTGGCTTTGCATGGTTAATGCTTGGACTTGTCCAGTGACTTTTAACCAGGCTGATTTCTTTTAACAACAAACTCTTGTTTCCAGGGAGATTATTAAATGCCCGTAAAAAGATGGAGCGAAGATTTTAAGATGCTTTGCCAAGGCAATCGCTCCTGTTTATCAAGTAGGGAAGATGCTGCCAAAGTGGATGGCAGCGAACTAAAAGTACTGGATATAGCCGGGATAATTATTTTGCGGCTTGAATAGTCACATATACAGATAGGGCAGGAATACATCCTGCCCTATTTTTTTCTATTATTCCCCTCTACCTCCCCCCGTAAACAGGGGAGAACCCGCGTTCCTCCCCCGAGAGCGGGGAAGGCTAGGTGGGAGCTACAAAAGGAGTTTCAAAATATGGCTCTAAAAGGCACAATTGTCGTAGATCCAATGCACTGTAAAGGATGCAGCCTTTGTGTGGATGCTTGTCCCCAAAATGTGATTGCATTGGATATGGAACACCTGACACCAAAAGGTTACCATCCCGCCCACTTAATTGCGGAAGGGTGCACAGGTTGTGTGATTTGCGCAATAGTTTGCCCGGATGCAGCCATCACGGTTTATCGCGAAGCCCCACAGCGCAGGAAAAAGTAGAGTTTTAAGGAGTATGGCAAGATGGCAAAACAATTACTAAAGGGCAATGAAGCATTTGCCGAGGCGGCAGTCCGCGTTGGAGTTGAAGGGTTTTTTGGTTATCCGATTACACCCTCAACAGAATTTCTGGAATATATGGCAAAACGAATGCCTGCCTTGGGACGTGGCTTTGTCCAGGCTGAAAGTGAAGTCGCCGCGATCAATATGGTCTATGGTGCGGCTTGTGCTGGTAAACGCACGATGACAGCAACATCTGGCCCTGGCCTTAGTTTAATGAGTGAGGGTATCTCCTATATCGCCGGGACAGAAGTACCAGCAGTGATCGTAGATGTGATGCGCGGTGGTCCGGGTTTGGGTAATATTGCGCCTTCGCAGAGTGATTATAACCAGATGGTCAAAGGCGGCGGGCATGGTGATTATTTTCCCATTGTCCTGGCACCGGCCACAGTACAGGAAGCAATAGACTATATCGCACTTGCCTTTGATCTGGCAGAAAAATATCGCTCTGTCGTATTTGTTGCCGTGGATGGTAATCTCGGGCAAATGATGGAACCGGCTGAGCTGCCCCCCATGCGAAAGCTTCCTGAAAAACCGCCTGAGTGGGCGGTGTATGGCGCCAAAGATCGTAAACCGAATATTCTTACCTCTATCTACATCGATCCACCCGATGAAGAAGTGGTCAATATCCGCCTGTTAAAGCGTTGGATGGAAATTCAGAAGAATGAAGTGCGTTTTCAGGAGCATTCATTGGAAGACGCCGAAATTGGAATCATCAGTTTTGGTGTTGCGGGACGGGTTGCTTTGTCAGCCGTGCATACTGCCAGGGAGGAGGGGATCAAAGTGGGGCTGTTCCGTCCGATCACATTGGCACCCTTCCCGAAGAAAGCGATCGAAGAACTGAGTAAACGTGTCAGGCGTATTTTAGTGGTAGAAATGAACACCGGGATGATGCTGGAAGACGTAAAGCAGGCCGTTGGCGGGCGCGTCCCGATTGAGTTTTATGGTCGCATTGGCGGGATAACACCTTTCCCCGATGAAATTTTGGACGAGATTCGCCGTGTCAATCAGAATAATGAAAATATCCCGGACGGGATGGAGCGGGTCGAATGGCTGGAACGCCTTGAAGAAAGAATTGCGAGAGGCGAATAATGGATAAGATACTTCAGGTTTATCCATTTCAAAAAAAACAAAAAGACTTGTCTTTGCGAGGCCGCTTTACCGCCGAAGCAATCTCTTTGACAGTGAGAGAGACTGCTCACCTGCACTCCCGAAGGATACCGGGACGGTGTGCAAAGTACGTAGTGCGGCGCATGTGTCGCAAAAAGATGCTCGCAGAATCAGGGTAGTGAGGTGAATAATGGGTTTTGAAAAAATGGAAATTGTTTACAAGCGACCAGAATCGCTAACGGATACTACAACGCATTATTGCCCAGGTTGTACGCATGGCACAGTACATCATTTGGTGGCAGAAGTTTTGGATGAAATGGGAATCCGCGAGAAGACGATCGGTGTTGCGCCAGTAGGCTGCTCGGTCTTTGCATACGATTACTTTAACCACGATTTTGTAGAAGCGGCCCACGGACGAGCCCCGGCGATGGCAACCGGTATCAAGCGTGTCTCGCCAAATAACACTGTTTACACTTATCAGGGTGATGGTGATCTGGCCTCAATTGGTATGGGCGAGATTGTCCACGCAGCGATACGCGGCGAAAATATCACCGTGGTATTCATCAACAATGCCATCTATGGGATGACAGGCGGTCAGATGGCTCCCACAACCTTGCCCGGAATGAAGACTACCTCTTCTCCTTTGGGGCGTGACGTGGAGCTAGCGGGTTACCCTATTCGCATGGCAGAAATGCTTTCTACTATTGATGGGGCTAGTTATGTGGTCCGCCGAAGCATGCATAATCCCGCCAATATTCGGAAGGTAAAAAAAGCCATTCGAAAGGCATTTGAAGTTCAGGAGCAAGGCCTGGGCTTTTCCATCGTGGAAGTGCTCTCATCCTGCCCGACGAACTGGAAAATGTCCCCGGTGGAATCTCTTGATTTTATTCGCGATCATATGGTCCCCTATTACCCGTTGGACGATTTCAAAGTCCTTCCCGAAGTGAGGGCAATTCGAGTTTAAAAGCATAAAAAATAACCACGAAGAGCACGAAGTCCCACGAAGAAAAAACTTTTTATTTTTCACTTTGTGACCCTTTGTGTCCTTTGTGGTGAAGAAAGATGGAGATAATTATGGAAACCAGTATTATTGTTTCTGGATTTGGCGGACAAGGGACCTTATTTGCCGGGCAGGTTTTGGCTTATGCTGCTTTGGATGCAGGCAAGCAGGTCACCTGGATCCCCTCTTATGGCCCTGAGATGCGCGGCGGTACTGCGCGCTGCACCGTGATCATCTCGGATGAAGAAATTGGTTCGCCCCTGACGCGTAATCCCTCCTCCGTAATTGCGCTGAATCTCCCCTCGCTGGATATGTATGAACCCCTGATTGAGAGTGGTGGCCTGTTGATCGTCAATTCCTCCCTCATTCCCCGCAAAGTAGAGCGCGAAGGTGTACGGGATATTTATATTCCCGCCTCAGAGATGGCCGAGGAGATCGGCAACGTGCGTTTGGCGAATATGCTCATGATCGGGGCGTTGCTTGAGGCCGAGGAAATTCTTCCCCTGGAGATTGTTAAAAAATCTCTTAAAGAGCATATCCCTGAGCGGCATAAAAATACCCTGCCAAACAATTTCAAGGCGATGGATGAGGGCGCGAAATTTATTAAGGAATTGGCTTTGGCTGTATAGCTCGATTCATATGCAGAAAATATAGCAAATGCGACCCGTCTGCGCTACAATTGCTCAGATAGGTTGTTTTAATATATGCCCCCTCTAGCTCCCCCCGTTTCACAGGGGGAGAACAGTCCCTCCCCCGCGAGCGGGGGCACTCTGCGAGTATGCTTCGCGAAGGCCAGGTGGGGGCTTAAAAAGGAGTTTCAATATGGAAAATAATTACGATGTTGTCGTCATCGGCGCAGGGCCGGGCGGCTATGTGGCTGCCATCCGTGCCGCGCAACTGGGGAAGAAAACTGCAATTATTGACAAGCAATGGTTGGGCGGGGTTTGCCTGAATGTCGGTTGTATCCCATCAAAGTCGCTGCTGAAAAACGCTGATGTGGCGCATACCTTGCGTGAACGCGGCAAGGAACTGGGTTTCTCTTTTGAGAATTTAACGCTCGATTTTGGTGTGGCGGTTAAACGCTCACGCCAGGTTTCGAACCGCCTGGTCAAGGGGATCGACTTCCTGATGAAGAAGAATAAGATCGATGTCCATATGGGCACGGCGAAATTAACTGCAAAAGATACCGTTAAAGTCGTCGCCGCCCTAAAGGATGCTGACGCGAAGGACGGCGCCGAGAGCATTTTAGTTGCAAAAAATATCATCGTTGCGACGGGGGCAAGCGCGATGGTTCCGCCCGCCTGGAAGGTGGATGGGGAGAAGATCGTCACTTATCTGGAAGCGATCACGCAGGAGAAATTACCGAAATCGGTCGTCATCATTGGCTCTGGCGCGATCGGCGTGGAATTCGCCACAGTCTGGAATTCCTACGGC
>NZ_CEYOSI010000007.1:12847-17113 GCF_982879505.1 Candidatus Desulfolinea nitratireducens | reverse complement strand
CCTACGGCGTGGATGTGACCATCGTCGAAATGCTGCCGCGGATCGTCCCGATGGAAGATGAGGAAGTATCAGCCGAATTGACAAAGGCCTTAAAGAAGCGCAAGATCGAAATGTTGACGGGACATAAAGTCGAGGCGGTGGAAGCTACCAAGGCAGGAGTCAAGGTCACCGTATCTGCCGGGGATGAGGAAAAGATCATCGAAGCCGAGCAAGCCCTGGTCGCGATCGGATTCCGCCCCAACTCCGCAAACATCGGTTTGAAGGAGGTCGGCGTCCAGATCAACGAACACGGGTTCATCGAGATTGACGAACGGATGGCCACCAATATCCCCGGGATTTGGGCGATCGGTGACGTGACCGGCAAGTTGATGCTGGCACATGTCGGCTCAGCAATGGGAATTGTTGCAGCAGAGCATATTGCCGGGCATGAAACCGTCGAGTTGAATTATGAGATGATGCCCCGTGCAACCTATTGCCAACCGCAGGTGGCCTCCTTTGGAATTACCGAAGCGCAGGCGATCGAGCGTGGACACCAGATCAAGGTTTCAAAATTCAACTTTCAGGCAAATGGCAAGGCTCTGGGTTTGGGCGAATATGCTGGTTGGGTAAAATTGATCGTGGACGAAAAATATGGCGAGATTTTGGGCGCCCATATGATCGGCCCCGAAGTGACCGAGCTATTGCCCGAACTGACCCTGGCACAGATGATGGAGTTGACGCCTGCCGAGATCGCCCGCAATGTCCACGCGCATCCGACCCTTTCGGAAGTAATAATGGAAGCAGCCCACGTTGCAGAGGGTATGCCCATTCATATGTAAAAAAACGGGTAGTGGGCGAATCGAAGTGATGAGCGATTCTGCGAGGAAGGCTTTTAGCCTGACGAAGCAGTCTAATTCTATCAAAAATGAGATTGCTTCGCTCCGCAAGCTCCGCTCGCAAATTCATTATCACTTATTGTTTTACCACTATCAAAAAACGAAATTGGTCGTAAGAATAATAAGAAGGAGCGGAGATTTCTCCGCTCTTTTACTTTTAAAGGGAACCTTACTCCAATTCAGGATTTTCGCCTGGGTAGGCGTGCATCGCACCAACCTTGACAGGAAGACGCTACTTGACAAGCGTAATCTTTCTCAGAGGGCAGATTCTCATCGTTTTGGTGCGCCAGACACTCATTTTTCGCTCAAATACGAATACCCTACGATTGTAATCGTTTGCCATATGCCCTGCCAAAACAGTGATAGAATACGTGCCGAAAGCGTTCATGGGTGAATAATTATGACTAACGAAGAAAGAAATAACTCACAAACAACTTCATTTCATCAGCCTGAACCATCAACACCTCTTGTCAACAGGAATAACAAAACAGAGGATGGCGTGTTGCGCGTGATGATGCTTTTGATCAGTTTGATCAGTTTGGGCATCGCCATGATCAGCGTTGCTTATGTGGCAGTTGATATTCTGGTCATGAAGGATCCGCATACGCGTGAGAATATCTGGTCGGTCGTTGTCGCAATTGGGCTGGCTTATTCGGTCGGTTGGTGGGTTGCCTTATATGGGATCAGGCTTTACCATAATCTGGTTCTGCCCATTTTTATCAATATCTATACCTGGGTAACTTTGGCAGGGATTTGCGCCTTATATATCGCAATTCTGTATCGACTATATCAGCAACTTTATAATACGCCCAGTTTTGCCAAATATATGATCTTGATGGGGTTTACTCTGGCAGGCTTCATAGGTTTGCATTTATTGATCGAAAACCACAGTCTAAAACTCTACTCTGTGCCTCTGTTGTTAATTTCCCTCGTCCATTTATATCTAATTGTTTACCATTATGTTTTTGTATCAACTGTCAATTATGAATATCTTATCGGGGATGTCATCTTTTTTCTCAGTATGGCAACAACCAGTGTGCTGATGTTGATTCATGTAGGGATCCTTGACGGGCTAAGAAATACAATGGATCGTATGTTCGAGCCAAATAACAGTGGAAATGGGTAGTACCCTTTGCAAATAACCAAATAAAAACTCCCGAAGCTTTCTTTCGGGAGTTTTTGATTCGGCCCCCACCGCCTTGCGACACCTCCCCCAAATCCCTGGATTTGGGGGAGGTTAGGAGGGGGTTATGCCCTGATCATGGTTAATAGCATCTTGAATTGTGCTGTTGCAATAACCGCGTGCGGTTTATCTGCCGGGAGGATGATCGATTCTCCGGCACCCATATGGTAGGAATTGCCAGAGATGACGATCTCTGCCTTTCCATCCAAAACCTGAACGAGGGCGTCAAATGGCGTTGAATGTTCACTCAGCTCCTGGCCTTTATCGAAGGCGAAGAGGGTCACATTGCCTGTTTCCGCACGCAATATCTGGCTGCTGACGACTGCGTTTTCCTGATAGGTAGCCAGGTCAGCGATATTTAGAATTTCTGCTTTTTTTGTCTCAGTCATTTTTTTCTCCTATTGTCTTGCCATTGCCAGGTCGGCCTTGGGTTTCCACGCGACGACCATGTTACTTAATTTCAACTGAATAATTTGCCAGTTCACGTGTGAAGCGGGTTGTACCGGTTACGACCAAAATGGCTTCGTCGTAGTCACCGCCCAGGGTGAGCGGAATATCTACAGTCTGTTCATTTGGAACTTTGATTATCTTAACGGTCGTGTTGCTGCCCTTCAGAATAAGAGCGAGGCGGAATGTTTGTGGAAGGATATTTTGAACGCGGACAAATCCAGCAGCATCCCAGCCACCATCATCGGACTCGAAATCGGAGGAGTAGCCGACTGCATCAATACGGATATCGTCGATCAACATCCCCTCGCCGTTGACAGCTGCGTCGGTAACGTACTCAAACCGAACTTGCACCCGTTTCCCGGCATATACCGAAAGATCAACGGATTCCTGCATCCAGCCGCCTGTAACCCCGTTATAGCCCCAGCCATGTGAATTGCCCGAGGGATCTTTGTCAGTTCCTGAGGGAGTGGTGATGATCTGCCATTTTTCGCCATCTTCGGAAACTTCGAGATAAATATAGTCATAGTCTTCTTCGATATCGTACCAGGTTTGGAATGATAAAGTGATCGGACCCCCGACATTGCTGAAGTCGAATTCTCGCGTCAGGGTCATGTCTGATTCGTCGCCCTTATTCGACCAGAAAGCGTACTTGCCAGAAAAAGGATCAGCGGGCAGCAATCCTGTTTGGGTCGCCCCTTCAAAATGGAGAGTGTAATCGCCCTGGCAGTTGATCTGGATATAATCCCCGCCATATTGGTGGACATTATAACTCTCTGAAAATGGGCAGGCATCAACCTCCACTGTCGCATTGACTTGTGGAGCACTTTTGTAATTGTGATAGGTATAACGTCCATCATCAACATCGGGGTCGTTGAGATAATTGGCTGTCAGCCAATCGATGACGACATCATCCGCGTCAATGGAATCTCCCGTGAGCGCATCGGTGGCGTTGATACTCTGGAGTGTTTCATCCACACTATCCATTCCATTTTGGGGATTTGCCGCCAGGGCTTTGGTAGCGTCTTCGTCAAAGCGATCCAGGAAATAGGTCACAAACATAAAGGCTGCCCCATAATGCGGCGTGGTGGCGTTTTGGTCGTTGGGCCAATCGTTGAGTTGGAGGTCAGGGTTGCTGGTGTAGATCCTGTCAAAACCGCCGGGATCGTAGCCGTTGAGGAAAGATGCCAACTCAGCAAAGCCCTCATTCAGCCAGGATGATTCGTTGCGATCAAGATACCAGTGGATCATATGTTGAAATTCATGCGCCAAAACACCATACGTAAACTCATCGCTCAGATTTGTATTATCCGCATTGAAGAGAAACATCTCATGAGCGTTGGAGTACTCGTGCGCCAGTGGATGATATTCATCTGCTGATGAGTAATAGCCTGCAATGCTGGAACCGATTCCGCTTGCATACAGAATATAAATGTGTTCATCCTGATCTACACCAGGTGACCACTCTGTCCCGAAGAAAGCGCGATTGGTGGGGTAGATTTTAGCCTCGAATTCGTCCATCAGGTCTTTCATCTCGCGATCATCGTATGAAACGCCATCTTCTACCCAGAAATAGCTATGGTCGGTAATATATTGGAGGGTTGCATCGACTTCGAAGTTTTCATTTGTCCCCACATTGGTTGCCCAAAATGTGTCGGTGGCTCCGATCTGAAGCGGCACGGAGGGGCCTTCTACCGTAAGAGGAATATCGCAGATACCACTTAACCGACAGGCTAACTCTGGCAAATTGTTGGGAGGCAC
>NZ_CEYOSI010000007.1:0-12747 GCF_982879505.1 Candidatus Desulfolinea nitratireducens | reverse complement strand
CCATTCTGGTATAACCAAACACCAGCCCCTGCCAAAATGAGCAGGCAGCAGCAAAGCAGGGCAACAACGATTCCAACGATGATCCAGACCACGTTTGTTTTGGACGATGTGGTTTCTTCCATATTTTTTCTCCTGAAATTTATTGGTATAGGGTGATAAAAAATTTAGTATTCAGATTCAAACCTATTCTGATATTGCCGTAGTAGTAATGTTGGCGTAAATAATGCTTAAGTTATCCCATTCGCCAGCCAGAAAATGAATTTCCGGCTGAGACAGGAAGTCCGTTTAAACGGACTTATTGTATAAGCAGAGATTTCAATCTCTCAAGTAATAGCGACTTTAGTCGCTTTTTAAGTGCTAAAGCCCTTATTACGAAAGTATTTTTCGGATAGATGCTAAATTCAGCTTAAAGACATAGTCAGGCAAAATGAATTCGAATTTGCCTGACTAACCTTTTAAATTCTTCAAGCAGCGTCAGCGGTTGTTTCTTTTTTAACCTTTGGGGCGGGTTCACCTTCAATAAAAACGATCTCGTTTTTCTCGGCGTCCACATCCACCAAAATGGAACCGCCACCGCTAAAATCACCTTTCAGCAATTTCACCGAAAGGGGGCTTTCAACAAATTTCTGCAAAGCTCGTTTCAATGGACGCGCGCCAAAGGCCGCGTCGTAGCCTTCCTCTGCCAACCAGGTACGGGCGGCGGGGGTCAGAGCTGCTGAAATCTCATATTCGTTCAAACGGTCCTGTACTTCCTGCATTTGCAGATCAACGATCTCTTCCATTTCCTTTTTGCTCAGGGGAGAGAACATGATCGTCTCGTCCACGCGGTTCAAAAACTCAGGGCGAAAAGCATCTTTCAGCGCCTTTTCAATTTTCTTATGCGCTTCTTTTTCTTCGATCTTTTCCTTATCATCACCCTGCGACTGTGTTACAAAACCCAGGGTGCCGCCTTTGCTGACATATTCCGTGCCAAGGTTGCTGGTCATGATCAAAATTGTATTGCGGAAGTCGACCACTTTTCCCTGGCCGTCTGTCATGCGGCCATCATCGAGGATTTGGAGCAGCGCGTTCCAGACATCGGGATGTGCTTTCTCGATCTCATCAAACAGGATCACACGATATGGGCGCCGCCGGACAGCCTCAGTTAATTGACCGCCCTCCTCGTAGCCGACATATCCAGGAGGGGCACCGAACAAACGCGAGGCCGTGTGTTGCTCCCGGTATTCTGACATATCGATCCGAACCAAGGCATCGGGATCATCGAACATAAACCAGGCTAAGGCCTTGGCGAGTTCCGTTTTCCCAACACCAGAAGGTCCGATAAAGATGAATGATCCTATTGGGCGGCGGGGATCTTTCAGCCCGGAACGCGCCCGGCGGATGGCGTCCGAAATGGCAGAGATCGCTTCATTCTGGCCGATGATCCGCTCGTGGAGACGCTCCTCCATATTGAGCAATTTCTGAGCCTCGGTCTCCATCATTTGCGAGACCGGTATCCCCGTCCACTGGTGAATGACTTCGGCGATATCATTGACATCAACCACCTCGTCGAGTTTGTGTTCTTCTTCCCATAGATCACGCTCGGCTTTAAAATCTTCTTCAATACGAAGACGCTCCGCTTTCATCTCTGCAGCGCGTTCATAATCCCGTTCTGTATGAGCCAGTTCCTCTTCAGCGGTGAGACGCTCAATCTCACCTTTCATATCTTTGAGATTTTGCGGGAGCGAATAGAGCGCCACGCGTAATTTTGCGGCAGCTTCGTCCATCAGGTCGATGGCTTTGTCTGGAAGGTGTCGGTCAGTTACATAGCGGTCGGCTAAATGTGCTGCGGCGACAAGGGCCTCATCAGCAAAATGGACTTTATGATGCGCCTCATAGCGGTCGCGTAAGCCCATTAACATTTGAATCGTATCCTCTACACTGGGTTCTTCAACATAGATTGGGGCAAAACGACGTTCGAGCGCGGAATCTTTTTCAATATGTTTGTGGAATTCATCAAGGGTTGTTGCACCGATGCAACGCAATTCGCCCCGTGCCAGGGCTGGCTTAAGCATATTGGATGCATCCAGCGCGCCCTGTGCCGCACCTGCGCCGACAACGGTGTGTAGCTCGTCGATCATCAGGATGATTTCTCCATCCGATTTTTGAACTTCGTCTATGGCAGATTTCAGGCGTTCTTCAAATTCGCCCCGAAAACGGGAACCGGCAATCATGCTCCCCAGATCAAGCGAGACAACTTTTTTCCCGCTCAAAATCTCGGGCACATCGTTATCCACGATCTTTTGCGCCAATCCTTCAACGATAGCTGTTTTGCCGACGCCCGCTTCGCCAATTAGTACGGGGTTATTTTTGGTGCGACGGGAGAGTATCTGCACCAAACGTAAAATTTCGGTATCCCTCCCGATAACGGGATCAAGTTTGCCCTCACGGGCGAGTTTCGTCAAATCCCGTGAATATTTTTCTAAAACTTTATAACGCGATTCAGCTTGTTTGTCGGTCACTCGTTGTCCGCCACGTAGCTCCTGGACGGCAGTTAGCACGCGGTCACGCGTCAATCCTGCGCTTTCCAACATGCGGGCGGCTGGCGTATTTCTCTCACTCAGAATGGCGAGAAAGAGATGTTCAGTGGAAATATATTCGTCTTTCAGGCGGTTGGCTTCCTCGTTGGCCAGATCAATAATCCGTTTTACACGCGGGGTAATGAATATTTGTCCCGCACCGCCGCCGAAGATATTGGCTTTAGGACTTGATTTCAATGTGGAGTCGATCCGTTCAACGAGAGCTTCCTGACTGATATTCAGGTTTTCGAGAATTTGTGGAATCGCTCCATTGGGCTGTTCGATCAGCGCAAGGAGGATATGTTCAGTATCAATTTGGTTATGTCCATAGCGCTGGATTATTTCTGCTGCACGCTGGGCAGCCTCTTGTGCTCGTTCGGTAAAGCGATCAAATCGCATCATGATCTTTTTCCTTTTTTATCAACATTTGGAAAGGAGAATGTGCCAGGTCATTTTTTGGCATGCTTCCATTAAATACACATCTCCTGAAAATTCTATTTGCAGTATAACAAAAAAGAGTTAGTGAAATACCGGTACCGTATTAGAGACGTATAAGAGTTTTTTTGCAAGCTCGGAGCCCAAAATCCTCGGTTCTGAATTTAATTTTCGGCAGCAAGGGTCGCAGAGATGGTCGGGGTTTTAGTGGGAGTAAGAGTGATGGTTTGCATACAAACTTGGGGTAGCCAGCCAAGACGCCCATCCTGATCTTTGACCTCTACCCAGACAAGGCCTTCGACTATTCTTTGTCCATAATCCACGGTCACGAAACTTCCATTACCGACACGTCCAATGATGGGATGATCGAACCCTGCATCCTGGTGCATTTCGAGGCATTGATTGTGGTTATTAAAAAGGTTTTGTATGCGAGCAGTGGAGGGTGTTGGTGTGGAAGTGGATGTTGGCCTGGGCGTTGGGGTTGATGTGGGTTGCCTGGTAGGGGTCGTTGTTGAGGTCATTGAGGCTGTTGGGGTCAGGGTAGCAGGCGTGGGCGTCGGTGTAAGCGTTGGCGGGATGAGAGGATCCAGTTGGGCTACGACGATTTGGTTGACAACGATTGCAACTGTTTCCTGAAGTTGCAATGCAATAGATTCCTGCAGACTATCTACATCGCTATGATAGAGTTGACGAGGCGTACGCAGCGTAATTCCCAGGTGTATAATCCCGTTATCGTCAATTTCAATACGGGGATCATCCGCCAGCTCAGCATCGAGTTTGCTTACTTCTTCTGTGATAACGGTATTGATCTCCCGCATTTTTGTGGCTTCCTGAAAAAAGGAGATGCTCAGGAAGGTAAGCGGCAGGAGCATTGTAAAAGTCACAAGGGCAGAGATGGTCAGACTGCGAGGCACCCGTTTGCCATCTTTTCTGCCGAGCGAAAAACCGAGTGCAAAAAAAACCAGCATGGAGGCAAAGGCGATCGTGACGGCGTTGGTGATAAAGAGCAAAAGGGCTCCACCTGCGACATCCCAACGTCCTGTGGCAATACCGATCCCGACTGTGCCAAGCGGAGGCATCAAAGCTGTGGCGATGGCAACGCCGGGTAGTGCGGCAGAGAGGGAGGGCTGCGATAGCGCGAAGGCCGCCGCCAAACCACCGGCGAGGGCGATCAATAAATCTATGGGCGAGGGGCGTGTGCGGGATATCACCTCTGCAGGGAGTTCTTGCAAAGTGACAAAGGGGAGTGCATTATTAAACCAGGTCAGAATTACAGAGATTGCAATCGCGACAATCGCACCGCGAATGATCGCGCTGGCTGCGTAACGAAGTAATTTCTCATCTCCAACCAATGACCCTAGTCCCAGTCCAATAATTGGCGACATCAGGGGCGCAACCAACATTGCTCCGATGATGACCGCTCCTGAATTGGTCAGCAATCCCAGGGTTGCGATCATGCTCGAAAGCACAACCAGCACAAAATAATCAAAATCGGGCTGTGCTTCCTCCCTTAATTGGCCGCGCACCTCAGCGCGTCGCTCCAGATCAGCTGGCGGTAGGAATTTTCGAATCCAGTAACGGATTTGTATGCGAAAAGAGGGAGGAGTGGGATCTGGGAAGGGCATATTTTATTTCCTGGTTCAATTTTACCTTGTTACACTTGAAATGCAAACACGATATAATGTTGGAATGTCTACACTCGGCACCTCTTTAAACCAGGCAACGACCGGAAAAATACGTCCGCTTAATGCCATCCGCGATCTTCTCAAGGTTGCCGATTTGGTTGAGCTTTGCTTCCATCACAATATGGACAGAGAGGGGCAACGCTATGTTCAACAGATGCGGACTGCCAGCAAAGACCGTCATTTCTTGAGCTGGGCTTCCAATTCCTTGCCCCTGAGAGGCTATGTTTGGGAAGATCAGAAAGAGATTGTTGGCAATATCAGTATCATTCCATTTCGCAAGGCAAAAAAAAATATTTTCCTGCTTGCCAATATCGCTGTTCACCCCGATTATAGACGCAAAGGCATTGCCCGCCTCCTGACCCAAAAGGGTATGGATCACGTACGTAAGCGCGGCTCTGAAGCGATGTGGGTACAAGTTGAAGAAGATAACCTGGGTGCGATCAAGCTCTACGAAGAGCTTGGTTTTCAGGCGCGTGCCCTCCGCACCACCTGGGATGCCGCTTCGCAACTCCAACCAAAAGAAGCGCTTGTCAAAAGCAATATCACTACCAGGGTGGCGCATTTTTGGCCGCAGCAATATCAGTTGCTTAAAAAGGCCTATGCTGAGGAGCTTTCATGGTATCGAATGCCCGATTGGGAGAATTTTCGCCCCGGCATAAAGTATTGGCTTTACCGCATTTTTGTGGAAAACGATGTTCGTCAGTGGGCAGCCCAAAAGGATGGAAGCTTTCAGGCTGGATTGATCTGGATCCAGACGCGCACGCGTCGCGCTCCCCTTTGGCTTGCTGCCGCACCCGATGTGGATACCGAAACCCTGGCAGCCCTCCTGCTGCACGCCCGCTTTCATCTTGCCTCCCAAAACCGAGAGCTCTATATCGACTATCCCGCAGGCGAGCTGAACGCTGCTTTTGAAGAAGCTGGATTTATACTCCGCCGCACCCTCCTTTGGATGTGCGCGGACGAGTAGCATACTCTTTTGCAACCCAAAATTAGTTTTGTCGTATATTTGATATAAAAAAGGAGAAGAAAATGACTCGATTTATATTACGCTGGGCAATTAATGCTGTCGCTATAGCCCTTGCTGTTTACTTTGTACCGGGGATTGATCTGGGAGGAAACCTGGTTTCCCTGGTTTGGCTGGCCCTCATCTTTGGGTTGGTCAATGCAATTTTGCGCCCACTTATTAAACTGTTTACCTTTCCGATTATCATCCTCACGCTGGGGCTATTCTCGCTGGTCATCAACTCATTCCTCTTTTGGCTGACCAGTGTTATTGGACAGAGCTTTGGAATGGGACTAAGCATTGCCGATCCCATCTTCTGGAATTCCCTGCTGGGTGGCCTGGTGGTCAGCATTGTCAGTACTATCTTGAGCATGATTTTCAAGGACACCCGCAAGAAACGACGCTAAAAATGGTTTTGAAGTAACAATAGCTTCGCCATTTTTAGATGGCCTTTTTCTAGAGCTACTGGGAGCGTTTTTCTCTAGTAAGATCGTCTTTCAAATAAAAAAGGGTACGCTTTTTGCAGAGATAGTTTTATATCTTGTGAAGAAATCACCGTATAAGCTCCGGTGCGGACTAAAGTCCTGCCTCAGTTCGTGAAAGCCGGATAAATCCGGCTCGGCTCCAGCCCGCAGGGCTTCCATGTACTGAGCAGGCGGCTTTAGCCCCGCTCATTTGGCGAAGGTATTGAAGTAAAAGAATAATTTTGCCGAGTAATTCTCGTTTGGAATATAAGTTATTGAAAAGTCTGTCTCTGTTCTAAAGAAAAACTCCCAAAAGGAAATTTCTTCTTGGGAGTTTTTTATTTTTTTGCTGTTAAGATTTTCTTTACTCTTCGCCTACAATGAATGCCTCGGTCATCTCTTTGCAGACACTGTCTCGAAATTGCTTGGGTGGAGTCTTAAAGAAATAAGATGAGGGGCCAACAATCGGGCCGGACAAGCCTCGGTCAAGGGCGATTTTCGCGCAGCGAACTGCGTCAATCATTACGCCGGCAGAGTTGGGGCTATCCCAGACTTCGAGTTTGGCTTCCACGTTGAGCGGCACTTCGCCGAAAGTTGTCCCTTCCATACGAATATAGCACCATTTTCTGTCACTCAGCCACGGTACATGGTCGCTGGGTCCAACGTGAACGTTATCTGCGCCAATATCATAGGGAAGCATGGATGTGACTGCACCTGTCTTTGAAATTTTCTTGGATTCAAGTCGCTCGCGTTCAAGCATATTGAGGAAGTCAGTGTTGCCGCCAAAATTGAGTTGGTAGGTATGGTCGAGACGTACGCCGCGATCCACAAAGAGGGTGGTCAGAACACGGTGCAGGATGGTCGCGCCGACCTGCGATTTGATATCGTCGCCGAGAATAGGGAGGCCTTTTTCAATGAAGCGGTCAGCCCAGTATTTTTGGGAAGCGATGAAAACGGGGATGCCATTTACGAAGGCACAACCCGCCTCGAGCGCTTGTTCGACGTACCACTTGGTCGCCATTTCAGAACCAACCGGCAGGAAGTTGAGCACCACATCAGTTTTGGTTTCTTTGAGCAATTTGGCGATATTGGCTGTGGGCCCTGGAGCCGTTGTGATCACTTCTTTAAGATATTTTCCTAAACCATCATGTGTCATCCCGCGTACAACGGGGATATCCATATGCGGGACAGTGGCGAATTTATAAGTGTTATTGGGTTCAGCATAAATGGCCTCAGCGAGGTCTTTATCGACTTTGGTGATATTAACATCAATACCAAAGGTGAATTCTATATCGCTGATATGGTATCCACCCAAATTGATGTGCATCAATCCCGGCACAATAGAATCGTCGGGAGTATCTTTATAGTAATGAACACCTTGCACTAATGACGATGCGCAATTGCCAATTCCGATAATTGCTACACGTACTTTTTTCTTACCCATTCAGTTCTCCTTGCTTTCTTTATGATAGATAATTATATTTGCTTTTCTTAAATTTTTGCAGAATTTATATAGAAAAAACCTTTTTAGGTAAACGAGTATAATCTACAAATTGGAGCCCATCCTGAAAATTATAAATGAACGCATCAAGATGTTGTGAACGTTACCTCAAAACGCTTCGCTTATTTAGTGCCAAGCTGGCGTACTTTTTGGCAGCCCCTATACTGGTTGAAGGCAACTCGCTGGTGTTTTTAAGGTATAAATTGATCAAACCGCGTCCATTATAACGGAGAAGATGTTCCCCTCATAGAGAACTAATTTCTCAGGTAGCGCGGATGAAAAAACTTTCAAAGCAACATGGTTGTTATTCCGATCAGGAAGGTTTTTATTAACAAGATGATAAGACATCTTTCAACAATCTTTCACGAACCTGCTGGAGCAAATAAGATCAGTTTATATTCCTGTTTTCTGCTGCTTGAGAGGGATTATACTGATCCCGAAAAGAGATGATTCCAAAACTCCTTTTTGCTGGTCGCCTTGCCAGGGAATATATCTTATTACCCGAAGGTGCGCCGATTCTCGACCGCCCGGGAGGCAGTCCTCTATACGCTGCGGGGGCAGCATCGATTTGGGACAAAGATATCGCTATCCTGGCGCGAGTGGGGGAGGATTATCCTAATCAATGGTTGCGGCAATTTACCGAACACGGCATTTCTCCGGAAGGCATTCAGATTGCTCCCAGAGCATTGGATTTGCGTTCTTTTCGCGCTTATAGCAAAACGCTCGAACTCTCACGTTCAAATCCTGTCGGGCATTTTGCCCGCCGTGAATTGACTTTCCCAAAGGCTCTTCTGGGTTATCGACCTCCAGAAGAGAAGGAGCTGATCAACTCTGACCCTCATCCTGCAACTCCTTTGGTGACAGAAATACCAAACGACTTTTTACAAGCACAGGCTCTTCATATTGCACCTCTTGAATTTAAGAGTCAGGGACAGCTGCTTGCTGCTTTTAGAGCTGCTTCAGATAAAATTATTACCCTCGATCCCTCACCGCGATATATGATCCCAAATCGACTTCAGGAATTGCGGTTTATTCTCGAGGGGCTGACAGCATTCATACCCTCCGAAGAGGAGCTCAGGGCGCTTTTTTGGGGGGAAACCCACGATTTGTGGGCAATGGCAGAAGAGCTTGGTGGATTTGGCTGCCAATTGATTATCGTTAAACGCGGCAAAGAAGGGCAACTCATTTATGATGTTGATGCCAAAAAACGCTGGGAACTTCCTGCTTACTCATCTCGTGTTGCTGATATGACCGGCGCAGGTGACGCTTTTTGTGGCGGTTTTCTCGCTGGTTACCAGCAAAGCGAAGACCCCTTGCGCTCTGCCGCATATGGCAATGTCTCGGCCTCTCTCAGTATGGAAGGCAGTGGACCCTTCTATCCTTTGGGTGTGCTCCCTGGCCTTGCGCAGGCTCGTCTCGAGGCCTTGATCGATTTGATCCAGGAAGTATGATGGATGAGTTCATAAACAAACTCATCAAATTGACAATCGTCATTCAACAAATTCCTGCCCCGACCTGTGCTGAGAACCAACGGGGGTTGTTTGTGCGGGAACTCTTTGTTAATGAAGGGTTGGCAGATATTTCTGCTGATCTTCTGGGGAATATTTTTGGACGTTTTCCCGGCGACGGGAATGGCAAACCACTCATCATTTGTGCGCATCTTGATACCGTTTTCCCTGCGGATACAAATCTCCGCATCACGCGTGGCCCAAAGAGGCTTGCTGGCCCCGGAATAGGGGATAATTCCCTCGGGGTGGCTGGGATGATTGCCCTGATCTGGTTGCTAAGAGAGAAAAATCTTCGCCTGCCCGGCGATATTTGGTTCGTCGCCACTGTTGGCGAAGAGGGACTGGGCGACTTGCGCGGAATGCGTGCTGTTGTAGATCGTTTTGAAAGCACTCCAATAGCCTATCTGGCATTGGAAGGTATGGCATTGGGACATATCTATCACCGTGCTTTGGGCGTCAGGCGTTTTCGTGTTTCAGCTTTAACAGAGGGAGGACATTCGTGGGGACATTATGGACGCCCCTCGGCGGTGCATGAGTTGGCAAGACTGGTTGATCAACTGACCGCATTGGACTTACCCGAAAAGCCGCGTACTACAATGAATGTAGGTGTTTTCTCCGGGGGAACTTCGATCAATACGATTGCTGCTGAGGCCTCGTTCGAATTGGATTTACGCTCAGAAGATGATGATGCGTTAACGGAATTGGTTCAGGATGCACAAAGCTTGATTTCGGCGGCGAACAAACAAGGGGTCAAGGTCGTCTCGGAGCAGATTGGGAATAGACCCTCCGGTGGGATTCCCGCATCCCATCCACTGGTAAAACTGGCAGAGCAGGCCATTATCCAACAGGGTTTAGAGGCGAGCCTGATCACTGGTTCGACAGACGCTAATATTCCTTTAAGCCGCGGTTATCCGGCAATTTGCCTGGGAATTACGACCGGGGAAGGCGCACATACAACGGGTGAATTTATTCATACCCAATTTATAAAACAAGGTATGGCACAGTTGCTCTATTTTGTTGAAAATCTATGGGGATATTAGCGCAGGCCAAGTACCTCGTAAACCTTGATCGCCTGGCTTTTTCCTTTTACATATATTTCGTCTAGTTCATCAACAAAAATATGTTTATTAACGCGGTTGTATGCATCTTCGCTAATTAATATCTGGTTTTTCTGTGAATTTTCCTGAATGCGTTTGGTCGTGTTGACGCTATCGCCAATGGCGGTATACTCCAGTTTTCTCTCGGTGCCGATGAGGCCTAGAACTACCTCACCATAGTGGATCCCAACACCAAAAGCGAGATGCGCTTCGGGTGGCAACTCGAGATAGAGTTTTTCAACCGCATCACGAATTGCTACTGCGGTGCGCACGGCGCGGAGTGTGTGATCTGGTTGGGGGATGGGAGCGTTAAACCAGGCCATTACCGCATCACCAAGAAATTTATCTACAGTGCCTTCTTCGGCAAGGACAGCCTCAGCTGCTGCAGCAAGATAGCGGTTTAGAACGGAAACAAGTTTTTCAGGACTTTGTTTTTCGCTGAAGCTGGTAAAGCCACGTATATCGGCAAAAAGGATGGTGATATCGGCGCTCTTGCCATCCATACGCAGGCTGTTGGGGTCAATTTGTTGAATAACAGCAGGCGAGACCATTCGCTCGAATAGGCGACGTTGTGCTTCGAGTTCCTTGCGTTCGGTAAGGTCATCAAGAACAATGGCTACGCCCTGAGTGATCTGGTTGGCATCTTTGAGAGGCGAAAGGTTAAGACGCCAATCTACCGAGCCGCGCTCAGGGATTGTATGACGGAACTCCAAATCAACAATGGGTTCATTCGTCTCACGCATGGTTGCCAGATAAGGCAAAATATCATCTGCCAAAGAGGGGATGATCTTGTCGAGTTGTTGTCCAACGATCTCAGGGTTTGTCTGCCCGAGTATCGTTTCGGCAGCTTTATTGCAGAGGGTGATCTGGTCCTGCACATCGGCGGTGATTACCCCGCTTGCGATGGAGGCAAAGATATTATCCATCAGATTCTTCAACTCTGTTACCTCAGCGAGGGTATGTCTTAAGGAGCTGAATAAGCGCGCATTTTCAATTGCGATGGCAACCTGATTGGCGAAATTTGCCAAAACATTCCGCGAGGCTTCGGCAAAAATACCAACTTTTACTCGATTATCTGCGTAGATCACACCGATTAATTCATTTTTTACTTTCAGTGGTACACATAAGATTGAACGCATATTATGGGCAATAATGCTTTCCTGTTCACCAAAACGCGGGTCTTCTTGTGCGTTGGTGGTGAGGATAGCCTCTCCGCTTTCGATCACACGATTGATGATTGTGTTGCTGGTGGCAGATTCTTCTGAATTGATCGATTCCTTCTCCCAGTTGCGCGCTGTTCTGATCCTCATTTCATTTTCGTTGTCACGGAGCATCAAAAAACCACGCTCCGCATTAATCATCTGCACAACCGTATCCATTGCAATCCGCAAAACCTCGTCTACTTCAAGTGAGGAGTTGATCATCTGGCTGATACTTGTCAGCGCGACCATATTGCTGTGTTCTTCTTCAAAAGCCGCCGCCTGATGGCTTATTTTATAAAGTTGACCCTCAAGATGTGAGAGCTCATCTATAATATTTCGGGGAATCTCCACTGAGGTGGTTCTGATCGTAGCAGAAATCCGGCCAGCCTGCCTGCTAAGGGCTAGAATCTGATCCTTCATGAAGGCGGGAGAAGTTTTTTCTTCCATCATTTTTCTTTTCTCACAACTAATTTTCAGAGAGAGGAAATCCTTGTTTTCAGCGCATACCAACGAATCGCGAAACTGGTGCGGCGGGCAATCTTTAAATCCCCTTCATCAGGGGTGAATAATGATTTTTGATGTTCGGCCAGCAGGGAATTGATCTCATCTTTTTTTTCCGGGATCAATTTTGCCAGGGCATTTGCTCGTTCTTGTGGCGTAAAGTGGAGAGGGATTTTTTCTCCCAGCAAGCCTAAGCTGATATTTACACTATGAAAGGCACGTGTCATAGGCATTGCTTCGCTCCAGTGCATCCAACGTATCAGCAGTGCGGGAACCAGGAGATTATTACGTTCGTAAACCCGGACAACAAGTCGGAGTCCGCGCGCAAGAAGAAATTGCTTCCGGTTGAAATACCACATCCCGGAGAGAGCAGTTGCGATTATAAGAGTAATCATACCCCAAAAGGAAGATACAGGACCATCTGTTTGTTGTGTGGGTCCTACAGATTCAGGAACGAAAACATGTTCCAAATCTGAAAGGGGTACATCTTCAATTATTTGCCCATCTTCGCCTAGGTTATTTAAAATACGCCCTGAAAGCATATCTCCTAATTCATTAGATCCTACTGCATCACTACCTGATGGACGGATAAATAGCGATTCGCTGGACGTTGGTTCAAATTCTACCCACCCTATATGAGGAAAATAAACTTCAGGCCAGGTATGAGCATCACTCTGTTGAATAAGAAAATCGCCCCTTTCATCTCTGTCTCCTTGCGCAAAGCCGACTGCAAGTCGAGCAGGGATTCCCACTGCTCGAAGCATAACTACATTAGCAGATGCTGAATAATTAC
>NZ_CEYOSI010000006.1:0-36424 GCF_982879505.1 Candidatus Desulfolinea nitratireducens | reverse complement strand
AAGTTACTCACTACCTGAAATCCAGGCAGTCTGGGTGGATACGATCAATCCTTTAGTGTTGCGAAAATTCAGGGGTACAGCAGAGATTGGGTGGAAGGTGGCCTGGTCTGACCGGATGATCTCTTTCTACGGCGGGATTTGGCTTTCGGCACTGATCTGGTATCCGCTTCGTCGCCGGATAAAAAACTTGCATCCATTAATGCTGGGTTTTCTACTTCTCCCAATTGCTGTGGATGGAATCACGCACCTGGTCAGTGACATGGCTGGAATTGGGATGGGATTTCGTGATACCAATCTGTGGTTGGCAGCATTGACTAATCACGCTTTCTCCTCTACTTTTTATATCGGTGACGCACTTGGCTCCTTCAACTCGTGGATGCGTATCCTGACCGGGTTGTTCGCCGGATTGGGAATAGTCTGGTTTGCTTTTCCGTATATTAGCGAGACAATTTTGGATTAAATGATCTGTCTGGTGGGGGAATAAATTCTTAGGCAGTGATTATATTGTTAGCCTGATAACTTACATTCTTCGCTGAAAGAACGCACTATTCAGTTATATCCTGTCTTCGTCAAATTACATAATTATCTCCCCCCCCCATTTTATTTTTTCTTGACACAAGGCTCGCTTTGGGATATAACAAAACAGACTGACCAGTCGGTTTATTTTATTATGCGCAAGCACACCGATAAATATATGATTACAAAAGCCGAACACACCCGCCAACGTATTCTGGATGCCGCCCTCTCCGTTTTTTCCCGAAAGGGATATTACGATGCGCGCATGGACGAAATTGTTGCCGAGGCCGATTCTTCCAAAGGCTCGGTGTATTTTCATTTTTCCAGCAAAGAGACCCTCTTTCTCGCGCTGATTGATGAGTTTGCCCATCGCCTCGAAGAAAGTCTCACAAAAGCCATCGCCGCCGAGCAGGGAGGGGTTCACAGGGTCGAAGCCGCCCTCAACGCGGGTTTAGGCGTATTCGGAAAATATCGTCAGTTGGCCAAAATTTTCCTTGTCCAGGCAGTAGGATTGGGGCAAACTTTTGAAGTCAAACGACTAAAAATCCTGGATAATTTTGCGGTTCTGATCAAAGAGCATCTTGATGAGGCCATTGCTGATAAAGATATTCAACCCATTGATACCACCATCGTCGCCTATGCCTGGGTCGGAGCGATCAATGAATTGGTCATGCGCTGGATCCAAACCGGCGAGCCAGAACCTGAACGAATTTTGCCAACCTTAAGGACTATGTTATTACGAAGTATTGGTTTTGAGCATAAATTATAGGTGCGAAACATTAGAAGCGAAAGTGATTTATTGGTATGGTTCTCGAACGCGAACGTCTTAGAATTAGCACAAACGATTGGAAAGTATCTGATCCACTGGCATTATTGGATAGTCTTCATGGGCAGCCACGCTGGGCCTGGATGGATAAAGAGCAGACACTGGTCGCCTGGGGAAAGGTTGCGACTTTTCCGATAAATGAACTGGAAGCCCAGCTGGAGCAGTTAAAGGATCATCTGCCTGAAGCGGATATCCCCCTCTTTGGGAGCCTGCCCTTTGACCAGACCAGCACACCAGATGACATCTGGTCTGATTTTGCTACATTGGGTTTCATCCTGCCCCGTTTCATCTACCGTCACTCTGGCAGTCAGGGACAATTAACCGAAGTCCATTCTGATCAGGAACTTCCTGAAATTTTCCGGCCACCTCACTTGAACTGGCATCCTGATGCAATCCCATCTGCACAAGTGACCCCGAAACTGAGCTTTTCGGAGTGGGAGGCAATGATCTGGGAAGCCCAACGTCAGATTGAAAATGGGCATATTCAGAAAGTGGTCTTTGCCCGCGCTCTGGACGTCACCTTTGCACGCACCCCTCCCCTGGTGACTGTCTTTTCACGTTTGGCAAATCGCTACCCAAATACGTATCGGTTTTACTTCGAACCGGTTCCAGGGCATGTATTTCTGGGAGCCACGCCGGAATTACTCGTCCGCACACGAGGCTGTGCACTTGAAACAGTTGCGATGGCTGGTTCCATCCGCCGTGGGCAAACGCCTCACGAGGAGGATGAATTGGGGGCAGCCCTGCTCGCCAACCAAAAGGATCGCCTCGAACAGGCTATCGTGGTCGAACGCATTTGCAATGAACTAAGTCCTCTGTGCGATTCCTTCCAATATCCCAAAGAGCCTGTTTTGCGTCGCCTGCCCAATATTCAGCATCTCGAAACACCCATCCGGGGACGGTTGAAACGGCCCGGTCTTTTAGGTCCGGCCCAGGCATTACATCCCACTCCCGCGCTGGCTGGGCACCCTCGCCAGGCTGCTCTGGAGATGATCCGCCAATCCGAGCCTTTGCCACGTGGCGCTTATGGCGCACCGGTTGGCTGGATCACCCCACAGGGCGACGGAGAGCTGACCGTTGCCATACGCTCGGCCATATTCCGAGGATCAGCTGGTCGGCTCTATGCCGGTGCTGGTATTTTAGCTGAATCACAGCCGGAAAAAGAATGGCAGGAAACAGAGCTTAAATTCCGCCCGATGATGGAAGCCCTCGGATTGATCGAGGAGGAGACTGCGTGACCGCTTTACCACCTAATAGCGCTACCACCTGGGCAGAACTATTGGTAGAGGAACTCTACCGTGCCGGGCTACGTCGCGTTTGCATCTCACCGGGATCACGCTCCACATCGCTGACAATGGCTTTCGCTGCGCATCCTGATATCCGTCATTTTATCCATCTGGATGAAAGAAGCGCGGCCTTTTTTGCCCTCGGCCTGGCACTGAAAAGTGGAGAGCCGGCTGCACTGGTATGTACCTCGGGTACGGCTGCGGCGGAGTACTTTCCGGCGGTGATCGAGGCCAGCCAGAGCAATATTCCAATGCTGATGCTGACCGCCGACCGACCACCAGAACACCGTCATAGCGGGGCCAACCAAACCATCGACCAGATCAAACTTTACGGCGATTTTGTCCGTTGGAGCGTGGATGCGCCCTTACCCGAGAAAGATCCCTCCCCACACCTGGGCCGTTCTTTGCGCGCACTGGCCAACCGCGCATTCGCTTATTCTCTGGGCATGAACTCTGCTCCCGGTCCGGTCCATATTAACCTCCCGTTTCGCAAACCCCTCGAACCGATCCTTGTGGTTGACGAGACCACCCCAACGTTTTTTTCCCGGGAGGGGGATGCTCCCTGGACGCGCATTCATATCTCCTCACGTCATCCATCCCCTGATCTGATTGCCGAACTGGGGACTAGCATGCACCAGGCTCCACGCGGTCTGATCATTGCCGGACCGCGCTGTCCAAAAGGAGATTTTCCGGCAGCATTAGCCGATCTCTCTGCTGCGACAGGCTACCCAATTCTGGCTGATCCTCTCTCCGGATTGCGTTTTGGCCCACATACCGCTCGCGGAAACATTATTGCTGGCTATACGCTGGCATTAAAGGCTGGTCTCCTGGCGAATTCTCCTTTTCCTCAAATTGTGTTGCGTTTTGGAAGCATGCCCGTATCTCAGGCTTTGAGCGATTATCTGGAATCCCTGCCAGAGGATATCCCCCAGATTGGCATTGATCCGCACGGAAGTTGGAACGATCCAATTTTCACCAATAGCGAAATGGTCACCGCTGACCCTCTGCCGCTGGTCCGCGGCCTTCTTTCTCAGGATGAAATTTTTTCAGTGGATTCAGCTTGGGCGCAGTTCTGGCGCTCCGCTGAGGAAAAGGTCTGGGCTGCGCTACAAACTGCCGGTTCGTATGAAGGTAAATTGGTTGCAGACCTGATCAACGCTTTGCCCGCCGAGGCAAACCTCTTTGTAGCCAATAGTCTGCCCATCCGCCATGTGGATGAATGCGCCCCCACCCGAATTGAACCCTTGAAAGTCTACGCCAACCGTGGGGCCAGCGGAATTGATGGCACGATTTCTACTGCGCTGGGTGTAGCTGCTGCCAGCAAAGATCCCCTGGCATTATTGACCGGTGATTTGAGTTTTTTCCACGACCAGAACGGATTGCTGGCATTGAGAGAACCCGGGGTAAAGGCCACTATCCTCTTGATCAATAATAATGGCGGCGGAATTTTTCATCGCCTGCCGATCGCTGAATTTGAACCCTCATTCACGGAGCTTTTTGTCACCCCCCACGGCCTGGACTTCAAGCATACAGCGCGTTTGTATGGGCTGAACCACAGCCGAGTATCCGCGGAAGAAGCCCCATCTGCATTGGAAAATGCAATGAGCGCATCAGAATCGCAATTGCTCGAAATTCATACGGACGCTGCAAATAGCGAGCGTCTCCGCCGGGAAATGGTAGCAAGCCTGAAGACAGAAGAGTCCCGACCCAAAAAATAAGGAGTACATATGACGTCAAAAATCCGCCAGGAAATGGATTGGCAAATAGTAAAGGAATATCAGGATATTACCTCCCACAAATCAGATGGGATCGCCCGGATAGCCTTCGATCGCCCTGAAGTGCGGAACGCTTTCCGTCCGGAGACCATCGATGAAATGATCGAAGCCTTCCAGACCGCCTGGACAGACCCCCAGGTGGGAGTTGTCCTGCTGACCGGAAATGGACCCTCACCAAAAGATGGGAAGTGGGCCTTTTCATCTGGCGGCGATCAGCGCGTCCGCGGGCATGGTGGGTATGAGGGCGGCTTTGAACTGCCCCGCTTGCATGTATTGGAATTGCAGCGCATCATCCGCTTTATGCCAAAAGTAGTAATTGCCGTTGTCCCCGGCTGGGCGGTCGGCGGCGGTCACAGCCTGCATGTGGTTTGTGATCTGACGATCGCCAGCCGCGAACATGCTATTTTTAAACAAAACGATGCGACTGTCTCCAGCTTTGATGGCGGCTTCGGATCTGCATATCTGGCCCGCATGGTGGGGCAGAAACGTGCCCGAGAGATCTTCTTTTTGGAAAAACCTTATACCGCCGAGGAAGCATGCCAGATGGGGATGGTCAATGCCGCTGTGCCGCACGCAGATCTGGAAACAGTCGCAGTGGAATGGGCGAAAACTATTCAGCGTAAAAGTCCGACTGCCATTCGGATGCTCAAATTTTCCTTCAACCTGGCTGAAGATGGCATGGTTGGACAGCAAATTTTTGCTGGAGAGGCCACCCGGCTGGCTTATATGACCGATGAATCCAAGGAAGGCCGCGACGCCTTTTTGGAAAAACGAGACCCGGATTTTGATAAATTCCCCCGTTGGGCATAAATTAAAGCCACACTAAAGTCTACTATTCAATTATTCTTATGAATGATTTCCTTTCCCTTGCCGCCCAATCATCACCTGAGCGCCTCGCATTGATAACCTCCGATGTGGAGATAACTTACGGGGAGTTAAATCAGCGTGTGGCCGTTTTATCTTCCCGATTGGATGCGGCGGGAATTCAGGCAAAGGATCGAGTCGCCGTCCTGCTTGACCGTGGGCTTGCCTCCGTTGAACTGGTGCATGCACTGGCCCGACTGGGGGCAGTCATCGTGCCGCTCAATACGCGGTTGACATCGACAGAAATGCGCTGGCAAATTGAGCAGTCAGATTCTCGGTGGGTGCTCAGTGTTCTTCCCGCACCATTGCTGGAGGAAGCCATCCTCCTGGATGATCTGCCGCGTATGGGAGAATCCGATCAATGGCTGGGCAGCCCCCTTGATCTGGATGCCGACTTTGGGATCCTTTTCACCTCAGGGACGACCGGTAAACCAAAAGGCGCGGTGCTGACCTGGGGAAATATTTTCTGGTCTGCCACTGCCTCAGCCTTTCGGCTGGGTGTGCTTCCTTCGGATCGCTGGCTGTTGACCCTGCCGCTCTATCATATTGGCGGACTGGCGATCCTTTTTCGAAGCGCGCTCTATGGCACTGCGGTTGTGCTGCCCGATTATCCCGGTGACCCATTTGATTTGGAGCAGTTATGGAGAAAAATGCATAATGCCGACGTCACCCTTGTTTCACTGGTGCCCACCATGCTTTACCGTTTAATGGATCGCTATGAAAAAGAGGATTGGCCTTTATCTTTACGTTTGATTCTCCTGGGAGGCGCCGCTGCCACCCTCAAATTGCTCCGGGCTGCCAGGGATGCATATCTTCCCCTGGCCTTGACATACGGTCTGACAGAGGCCACGTCTCAGGTCGCTACTACTGATCCGGAGCTTACCCGACTCAAACCGGGCACAGTGGGCAAACCCTTGCAATGGTTGCAGGTCAGCATTCACGATGAGGATGGTCAGCATTTGCCCGCCGGTGAAATTGGCGAGGTCTGGGTCCAGGGGCCGATGGTGATGCGCGGTTATCTTCACCAGGCTACAGGTAATGATTGGCTGCATACCGGCGATCTGGGGTACCTGGATGATGAAGGCGACCTGCGGATCGTTCAGCGCCGTAGCGATCTGATCATCAGCGGCGGCGAAAATATCTATCCCGCCGAAATAGAAGCTGTCATCCGTCAGCATCCCGCCGTCACAGACGCCTGTGTAGTTGGACTTCCAAATCTCGAATGGGGGCAACAGGTTGCTGCAGCCATAACCTTGCGACCTGACGCTTCCCTGGACGAAAAATCTCTACTCACCTTTTGTCAGCAGCATTTGGCAAGTTATAAACTTCCACGGCAAATGGTTATTCTCGACACCCTTCCACGTACCTCATCGGGAAAAGTACAACGTGATAAAGTCATTGACCAATTCAGCAGGAACTGATTTTTCTTATAAAGAGTAAATTTATTAATAATGAACATAACAAATCAAAAAATAGAAATTTCCCTCGCTCCCGATCTGAAAATTGGCGGAGAAAATATCATCCTGATGCTCGGACCCTGTTCGGT
Source organism: Candidatus Desulfolinea nitratireducens (assembly GCF_982879505.1). NCBI lineage: Bacteria > Bacillati > Chloroflexota > Anaerolineae > Anaerolineales > Candidatus Desulfolinea > Candidatus Desulfolinea nitratireducens. Next base: position 29,611 of record NZ_CEYOSI010000006.1, on the reverse strand, counting down.
GGAGAGCTATGCCCAGACCCATGCCATCGCCAGGCTGATCCACCAGCTTGGTCTGCGCGTCATTCGCGGTGGAGCCTTTAAGCCACGGACCTCGCCGGATTCTTTTCAAGGCCTGGGTGAGGAAGGCCTGAAGATATTACGTAAAGTGGCCGATGAATTTGATCTGCTTGTGGTGAGTGAGGCCCTGGGGGTGGAGCAATTGCCTCTGGTGGCAGAATATGTTGATATTATCCAGATCGGCAGCCGCAATATGCAGCATTATCCCCTTTTATGGGCCGTTGGTGAACTGGATAAACCGATCCTGCTCAAACGTGGTTTCATGTCCACGGTCGATGAATGGCTGGCTGCTGCCGACCATATTGCCAGCCGAGGCAATCAGAAGATTATCCTCTGCGAGCGAGGTATTCGGACCTTTGAGACCTCCACACGCAATACCCTTGATACGAACTCCATCGCACATCTCAAAATAAACAGCCCTTTTCCGGTGATGGGAGATCCCAGCCACGCTACGGGGCGTGCCGATTTGGTGATCCCTGCGGCGCGGGCCGCCCTGGCGGCTGGTGCAGATGGTTTACTGGTGGAAATTCACCCTAAACCGGAAGAGGCTCTCTCCGATGGGGTGCAATCGCTAAATCTGGAGCAGGCAAAGGACCTGGTTGTTCAGACTACTCGTTTGGCGGAGGCCATGCGGCGGGGGATTGCATGAGATCCAGGCCCTGGCCCCTGCATGAACTTGGCGATCCATCTCACCCAGCGATCATATTTCTACACGGCTTTATGGGTCTCGGTCAGGATTGGAAAAATATAGCCCGTCCACTCAGCGAGAAATTTTATTGCCTTTTTCCAGATTTGCCAGGTCATGGTGAGAACCCCCTGGATGCGCAGCCAGGGCATGTGGCCTGGGCCTCTGCTTTGCGGGACACACTCCAAATCCGTAGCCTCAAGCGTGCCTATCTGGTCGGTTATTCAATGGGCGGACGGTTGGCGCTGTATTTCTCGCTTAAGTACCCTGAATTGGTTGAGGGGCTGGCAATGGAGTCAACTAATCCAGGCATTACCGATCCCAAAGAACGACAGGCACGCGCCGCCTGGGACGATAATAATAAAGCCCAAATTCAGAGTAAAGGGCTGGCCTCTTTTTTGACTGACTGGTATGAGATGCCGCTTTTTGCATCTTTGAAAAATATTCCGGGGCTAAAAGATGAGCTACGGGTTCAGCGCGCCCAGCAAAACCCCGAGAATATGGCCCGAGTAATTCGACATCTCAGTCCGGGACGACAGCCCTCTTTGTGGGAACGTCTGCCAGATCTTTCTCCATCCACGCTGCTGGTGGCTGGCCTTTTGGATGAGAAATACACCCAAGTTAGCCGGCAAATGGCAGAAATTATCCCTGACTGCGAGCTTGCGCTAATCCCGGCCTGCGGTCATAATGCCCACCTGGAACAACCTGATCGATATATTGAAATTATCCAAAAATGGCTGTATTCGGGGAAAAATATTTCGAATCCGAAATAAGGTATACCTGATCTCCTCGATTAATTCTTCGGCTCTGATGAGGTAAGAGAAATCCACCAATGTGCTTCTAATCAACTAATAGAGCGATTAAATAGAACCTGTACAATCTTGTCTTTGCGAGGAGGGCTTTAGCCTGACGTGGCAATCTCCCTACATAGAGCGGGAGATTGCCACACCCCGAAAAGCATCGGAGCTCGCAAAGACATATCATTGTGTAGCTTCTAAATGATTTGTCTATAAGGAGAATGCCATGACAACTTTAGTTGAATCACGTAATGAAAAAAACACTTTTTTTGCACGCCACCCTCAAAGCCCATTGACGGATGAACAGAAAACATCTTTCAAGGAACTTAATTATTTCCCTGAAGCTACAGATTTGCGCCTAAAAGTTCAGATAGAACGCTTTGACAACCAGGGTGAGATACAAATTCCCACATCAACCGGTGGTTTTCAAGTCTATCAGCGCTTTGGAAAATTCAAATTTCAGGTCAACGGCCAGGAAGCAGAACTTACCATTTTTTCTTCTTCTGGTGGATATTTTTTACCCTTTGTTGATTCAATGGCTGGGGAAGAAACCTATCCTGCCGGCCGCTATCTTGAACCGGAAGCAATCGGCAACGATCAATTTCTAATTGATTTTAATCTGGCCTATAACCCCTATTGTGCTTATAACGATCGCTGGGCTTGCCCCCTAACCCCGGCTGATAACAGGTTGTCTGTGCCCATCAAGGCAGGCGAAAAGAATTTTCATCCTTAAAATACTCAAGGGATCATTTTTGCTGCGGCTGAATCTACCATCCACAAAACTTTCCCGTTCGTTGGATCAATCGCCTGCGAAGGAAAGCGATCCACATCTCTTGTTTCCCCTAATGCATTCGCCAAAGCATCGGCTTTCGCCTCACCGCTCACGAGAAAAATTATTTTCCGTGCTTGATTGAATACCAAAGGTGTCATCGTCAGGCGCGTTGCGGGTCGACCCTGATAACTTCCCTCTGTCACGATAATCGGATCCTTCCACAAAGCGGATTGGCCCGGAAACAGGGAGGCAGTATGCCCATCACTGCCCAACCCAAGCATCACCAAATCGAAACGCACGGAGCTTTGGTTTGCCTCTGCGATTGAGCGAAGGGTTTGAGCATAAGCCAGTGCCGCCTCACCTGGAGAGGGATCAGTCGGTATTGAGTGGATATTCTCATCCGGGATATTTACGTGATCCAGCAACGCCTCGCGTGCCTGCCCGAAATTGCTCTGCGGATCTTCATGTGGCACATGGCGCTCATCTCCCCAAAAAAGGTGAACTTGTCCCCATGGCACAACTTCCAGCAGAGGTGGTTTTGACAGTAAACGATAAGCCATCAACGGAGTTCCGCCACCACTGAGCACCGCCAAAAACCGTCCGCGTTTACTGATGGCATCATTCGCCAAGCTGACAAAATGCTCGGTAAAAGATTTTGCAAGAAGTTCCCCATTTTGACTAATATGGATTTTTGATTTGAGCAATTTGAATCCTCACACTAAAAATAATATGAATATCTTACCTTAGATTTCAGGTATCTATTTATCATCATCAGGGTAAAGATATTCCTGTAAGAATATTGCTCTGAAAAACATCATAGTCGAATATGAAAACGTTCAGTATTCGCGATAAATAAATAATTATTTACTGGAGAAAATATGCCAAAAGGAAAACGCAAAAGCCAAAAGCAAACCCGCCGTGAAAAAATGCGAGCAGATAAAGAAAGAAAAAAGTGGGTTGGATATGGTGCTCTGGCCTTGGTTTTAATCGCAGCTATTTTATTTATCACATCTCGGCCACCGAATGCCCCACCTTTGGATGATGCTCGCCTTTCATCAAACCCGATTTTGGGACCTGATACCGCCAAGGTGACAATTACCGAGTATGGTGATTTTGGCTGCCCTGCCTGCCAATCCTGGCATCGCTCTGGAATTAAGGAGCAATTACTGGCGACCTATGGCGATGATATTCAATTTGTTTGGAAGGATTTTCCTGTCATCACTGCGCAATCTCCCAAGGCTGCCGAGGCTGGTCAATGTGCACTGGATCAGGGAAAATTCTGGGAATATCATGATCTGCTTTATGCAAAAGCGCCCGCGATCAGCGTCAGTGAATTGAAAAATTATGCCTCAGAAATTGGGTTGGATACCGCGCTATTTGAGGCCTGTCTGGACTCAGATCAGAACCGCGCCAAGGTAGAGCAAAACCTGGATGAAGCCCGTCGTCTTGGATTGCCAGGCACCCCATCATTTTTAGTGAACGATACAAAGCTAATTGGCCCACCATCCTTTGAATTCTTCAAATCCACAATCGATGGGATTTTGGCTAGCGGCGGGTAAAACTAATTTAGAAACAGGATTATTCTGGCTAGTAGACGTCCGAAGTTTCACCCCTTCACTCCGTTCGGAGTGCTAGGTAAAAACTTCGGAAGTCTTTTCAAGTAAACGGGCCAAAGGGGTGTATAAGCTCGGGTACAATTAAAAGCACTATGCCCATCAATCTGGAACTGATCTCCAAACTATTTTTTTTCAGCTTCACTCTTTGGCTTGGAACCTATCTGCTGGCACGGAATTTTAAAAAGCCCGCAATAATGCTCACAGGCCTTGGTCTGTTCGCATATTCGCTTGCATTGGTGATTGAATTACTAACCGGGCAACTGATAACAATCATCCTTCTTCTTCCCGCAGCGCTATGGATCGGCGCAGCCTTACATCTTTTTCCTGAAGAAATTGCTTGGCGCGGGCGACTCATTCAGATTTGGGCGCTCACCACTATTCCCGTTCTCATCCTGGCTCTGCTTAATCCATGGTTTGGAATCATCATTGTGATCGCAAATTTATTGAGTGCGGGCATGGTAGGGAAATATGCCCTGCGTTCACGCTTCAAAAATACCCTTGCTATCCTGGCCGTAGTAGCATTATTTTTCACCCTCAGTACAGGACTGATTGCCCTTCCATTTGATTTTTTACCACGCAGCTGGGGTATCCTGGCTCTCGGCCTTGATCTGCTTGTACTCGGATTATTAATTACAGCCTGGGATGCGTTTGACGAGGGCGAATCCATGCGCGCCCATCTGGTACGTTCCTTTGTGGCGGCCTTTTATTATGCTGGCGCACTCGCTGCACTTGTCATTATCTTTATCGTGATCGACGGAGATTTGTCCTTTGCCAAATTACTTTTGCTCACCAGCATCATCGAATTTGGGATTCTCACCCAAACCTATTCAGCACAGATCCAATCCCTTTTGGATAGGTTGACATTTACCCGATCTTCAACTTTGAGCATCGACAGGGAGATTCTCCGCACTACTGCAGATGGCTTGCCGCGCCTTTCCACGCTCAAACCTGCTGATGTGGACGAGGCAGAGTTTACCCGCCTGACACGACGTGCCATCAGCAACCTGGGTAATTTACCGAAACTGGCAACCAGCCCTCTCACAAAGCTTCCAGCGGTTCTTTCCCAAAGCGGAGATAATCCACTTGACCGGGCCCATGCTCTGAAAGCATTGCTTACTGAGAGCATAGGTCGTCTCAAACCAAAAGGGGAGACAGATTTCGGTTCTACAGATGAATGGCGTTATTTTAACGCTTTATACTTCCCCTATGTAATCGGGATCAAGCCCCACTCTCGTCGCATCTACAAAGATTTCCTTGACGAAACATCCATCCTGGCCTTGGATTGGTTCCAGAGTTCAGTTCCTGAGCGAACCCTTCATAACTGGCAAAATGCTGCAGCGCGTTTAGTCGCTCAAGATTTACTAAATAAAAACTAAATTCCTTAAACTGGCAGTAGTTGGCAGTAGTTTTCGTGGACTTGGCAGTCATGAATAGCATAAACTGGGGGCATCAAACAAATTATGAAAAGGAGTTCTATCATGACCGTTCAAACCAATACCAGCAATACCTCGATCCGCCCTATCCTTTATGGAAATGCCATCTTCAGCGGGATTAGCGGACTTTATTTCGCAGCGGCATCCAAATCCGTTGCTACCTTCCTTGGCATTGAAGCAAGCTTCATTGTCCTGGAACTGGGACTGGGCCTGATGCTCTTTGCCGGACTGTTATTTTATTATGATTCTCGCCCATCAATTCCGCAAAAATTTGTGCTATTTGCCATAATCGCCGATTCGATCTGGGTGCTGACAAGCGTATTATTGCTGGTTACGAATTGGGTACCCTTCAGTGTCGAAGGAAAATGGGCTGTGGGCATCATTGCGATCATTGTAGATATCTTTGCAGGCCTGCAATTCTTCCAATGGCGAAAAATGCGCTAACGATCAACATAGTTCCTTCCAATTTATTCACAATTAGAGATTTGGCTCCTGGCTGAATCTCTATATTGTTCTCCATTAACAATGATGGTGATACAATTTGCAATTGCATGGAAAAGACAATCAAAAATATTGTTGAGAAGAAATTTATGAGCATTCTGGAAGATAAAGATCTTTGGGCAACAAATTTTCAAAATGGTTGGTTGGCAGATTTGCAGAGGAAGGGGAAAATTAATTGGGATTCCTATTTACGCCCCAAAAACCGGGTTCCCATTTCCGGTAAAAGCGTGGATCTGAAAACAAGCCGATTGATGTTCATCTCGTCTGCGGGAGGGTATTTAGCCGAATCTCAAGAGCCCTTTGATGCCAGTAATCTTCTGGGCGATTATACGATCCGTACATTTTCAGCATCCACATCCTTTGAAGATATATCTTACGCCCATGAGCATTATGACCAGACTGCTGTCAAGGCCGATTCGCAGGTATTAATGCCCCTTGGTCATTTGAGGGAAATGGTTAAAACGGGGGTGATCGGCGAATTTGCCTTAGTAGTTAGTTTCATGGGATATCAGCCAGATGTATCACAGGTTTTGGATATCACTATTCCTGCAATCCTTGAGATCGCAAAAGAAGAAAAAGTGGACGCTGCCCTGCTGGTTCCTTCCTGACCGATTTGCTGCCAGTCCGTTGGACTGATCGCACGTGCCCTGGAGATGGATGGTGTCGCCACAACCCTGACGTCCTGGAGTATGGGATTTACACGCCCGACAATGCCACCGCGCGCAACCTATACGCGCCTCGCAAGAGGGGCAACTTTAGGACAACCGCATGATGCCGCGCAACAAAAGCGCGTGCTGGAGGCCACCCTGACATTATTGGCACAAGATGCACCGCTCAAACCTGTCAAATTAAACGAAATGAAACCTAAGTGAAATTAGAGGTAGCTACACTCCATCCGCCTCAGGGACTTGCAGCGTTAATTAAAGATTTGGGAAGCGGAGAAAATGGCGTTGGTGGGACAGCAGTGCCGAGGGGAGCGTTGACTTTAGATGAGTATCTTCTATTTTGCAGCGAAACAAACGACCATTCAAATTTAAAATCCGGGAATATTCCTCGTAGTTTTTTCTGGTTTCTGGATGATGAGGGTGTTGCCATTGGGATCGTACGGATGTGGCATTACCTCAACAAAAGCCTGAAGGAGCGTACGGGGCATATCAGCTACTATATCCGTCGAGATAAACGCGGCAAAGGCTACGGTCGGGAAGCTCTCCGACTGGCGCTGTTGACATTAAGGGATTTTGGTAAAAAAAGGGCCTTGATCATCACAGACTTGGACAATATTGCATCGATACGAATTATCCAGGAAAACGGTGGAATTCTTGAGAGCGTTGGAATGGGTGGTGAAGAGAGGAAGTTTGGTCGATATTGGATTGAATTGGAGATATAAAAGTCCTCCGTACGGAGGACTTTTGCTTATTTCACATCAACCAATTCAACATCGAAAATCAGGGTCGCATTTGGTGGAATAACGCCACCAGCACCGCGTTCGCCATAGCCCAATTCGGGCGGAATGGTCAATTGTGCTTTTCCACCAACTTTCATCAGGGCGATGCCTTCATCCCAGCCACTAATAACCTGGCCAACACCCAGCTTGAAGTCAATCGGCGTACCGCGTTTAAATGAGCTGTCGAAAACTGTACCGTCAGGGAGCTTTCCTTCATAGTGAACACTAACGGTTTTGCCGGCTTCAGCCTGCTTGCCTGTACCTGCTTTTTTTTCAGTGTATTCCAATCCGCTTTCTGTTTTCATAGTTCTCCTATATCTGCAAAAAATACATTTTACTCTCTAATTCCTTCAATACTAGTTAGAATTTTGCAGAAATCACTTATTTTAATCTGTGTTCCGCACAGCCAAAACGCCATTGATGCCCATCACGAGCGAGGAGTTCAACAGATTCTTCGGGACCCCATTCACCTTTTTTATGAGTAGCAAGTTCGGGCTGAGAGCGTTCCGTCCAGCCATTGATAATGGGATCAATTATCTTCCAGGAGGCTTCTATTTCATCGGAACGTGTAAACAGGGAGGCATCCCCATCCAGGGCTTCAAGCAATAAACGCTCGTAGGCCTCGGGAATGGAAGCGCCGTCAAAGAAATCTTCGTACTCAAAATCCATATTGACCGAGCGCATATCCTGATCGGAATCGGGGACTTTGGCTTCAAAACGGAGCTGAATACCCTCGTCTGGCTGAATACAGATTGAAAGGACATTGGGCGTAATATCGCGTCCTTTGGGGAGATCAAACATGAGGTGTGGCGGGCGCTGGAACTCGATAACGATCTCGGAGCTTTTATGTTTGAGTGCCTTACCTGAGCGCAGATAAAATGGCACGCCCTGCCAGCGCCAGTTGTTTATAAAAAGTTTGAGCGCTGCATAAGTAGGGGTTTGAGAATCTGGCGCAACGCCTTCTTCCTGAAGATAACCCTCGTATTGAGCGCGGACGGTATCGTTTAGATCAACGGGACGAATACTCTGAAAAACCTTCGCTTTTTCGTTGCGAACGGCATCTGCATCAAAAGATGCAGGGGCTTCCATCGCAACCAAAGCGAGGAGCTGAAAAAGATGATTCTGGAACATATCGCGCAAGACCCCTGATTTGTCGTAATATCCGGCGCGCTTACCAACATCAACACTTTCTGCAACACTGATCTGGACATTATTGACATAACGGCGATTCCAGATCGGCTCGAAAATAGTGTTTGCATAGCGGAAAAAGAGGATATTTTGCGAAGTTTCTTTGCCGAGGTAATGGTCAATGCGATAGATCTGGCGCTCTTCAAATGCAGCGTGGACAGCGTGATTAAGCGCCTGAGCGGACGCGAGATCATGCCCAAAAGGTTTTTCGATGATAATACGTCGCCATGTACCAGCGTCTTCATCTTCTTTTGACATGCCTGCTGCGCCAAGAAAACCGGCGACGGAAGCATAAAAGGGGGAGGCTGTAGCCAAGTAATAGAGGCGGTTCGCATTGCTGATTTCCAATTCATGCAAGAAATTGTGTAGTTTTGCAAAATCATCTGCATGATCCAAATTGCCGCGAAAATAATGGAGCATCTTAGAAAATTCATTCCAGGTTTCCACATCGAAACTTTCTGGACTGAATTTCTCAACCCCTTCCCTTAAACGCTCACGGAAAGATTCGTCTGTATACGAACGACGCGCAAAACCAATCACATTGGCGCACTCAATTAAGCGCCCTTTTTTAAAATTATTATATAAAGCAGGAATTAATTTACGCCAGGTCAGATCGCCCGATGCGCCAAAAATAACGATACTGGTGTGAGTCTTTGCCATTATTCCGCCTTCTTCACAGCATGTCCACCGAACTGATTTCTCATTGCAGAAAGTACCTTGGCAGCATAGCTTTCATCCTGCCTGCTGGAAAAACGTCTCAGTAAAGATAACGTGATCACGGGCGCCGGCACATCCAGATCGACCGCTTCAAAAACCGTCCAGCGGCCTTCGCCGCTATCCGAAACATAACCAGCAATGTCGCTCAAATCCTGATCGCCTTCAAGAGCATTTGCCGTCAGATCGAGCAGCCACGAACGGACCACACTTCCATGCCGCCAGATCTCTGCAACCTGATGCAGGTCAAGTCCAAAATCCTTCTTGGCATGCATGATCTCAAAACCTTCAGCATAAGCTTCCATTAAACCGTATTCAATCCCATTGTGGATCATTTTGACAAAGTGCCCGGCCCCAACTGGGCCAACATGTCCCCAGCCCAAGTCGGCGGCTGGAGCGAGGGTTTCAAGGATCGGACTCAGCCTTGAAACGGCTTCCGTTTCACCGCCGATCATCATGCTGTAGCCTTCTGCCAGACCCCAAACGCCACCACTGGTACCCACATCCACGTAATGAATATTTTTCTCAGCAAGTTCAGCCGCTCGCCGTATATCATCCTTATACATCGTGTTGCCGCCATCGATGATGGTATCCCCCTCTGAAAGCAATTCGCCCAACTCGCTGATCACTGACTCCGTTATCTTTCCGGCGGGAACCATCACCCACACCACACGCGGCGATGAGAGTTTTTCTGCAACCTCGGCCAAAGTACGTGCACCCTCTGCGCCTTCAGCTTCAGCTTTCTGGATCGCGTCTTCGTTCAAATCAAAGGCAACAACTTCATGTCCACCACGCAACAAACGGGAGGTCATGTTCGCACCCATTTTTCCTAAACCGATCATTCCTATTTTCACATTTTTCTCCTTTTTACGGACGCTGTCAATATATTTCTATTGTCCATATTATCATTACAATGAAGCTAAATTAAATAGCTTGCCAATAATTTCCTGATGATGTTGCGCTAACTCTGGATTTGTCTCAAAACCAAGCTGATTATCAAGAATCGAACAGGCTTTTCGCAGGTCAGACATTGATAAATATGATTCCGATATATTATTCTCGGCATAAACCTGCGCTGCCAAATCCCTGGTTAATTTGTCCATTTCACTTGTCGGGGATTTCTCACCCATCCGACGGCGCAGGAAGTTGCGATTTGTAAGAATAAAGCATTCAGTGATGCCATCCTTTAACTCCGGCATGGAAATCGAATCCAATCCCATTTTCGTATCCAGAGATTTTTTTACCGAATCAATTTTCATATTTTGCTCCTTAAAATCCACCAGCGTGCTCACCAACGTGAGCGACAATATCAAGCAAATCCTTTGAATTATCCACGATATGTGATTCCGGGAGCAGATTTGATTCGTGCAAGCCTTTTTTTGTAAAGGGTGTACTCACAGCGACCACTTGCATCCCTGCGTGCAGGGCAGCTTTAACACCTGTGGGCGAATCTTCGATCACCATACATTCAGAAGGTGCTATTCCCAATTCATCAGCGACCATCAAATATATCTCCGGATCAGGCTTGCCCTTTTCAACGTCGTCACGACTGGCAACAAAGTCAAAGGCGTCTTCCAACCCCAATTCCTTTAACACATACTGAGCCTGTTCGCAGGTGGACATGGTGGCCAGGCCCACTTTGCAGTTGGAGGCACGCGCCTGATTGAGAAGGTCCACATTATGCCTCCAATGATTATCGCGGATGATCTGTGGATCGGACAACATATCGTTATATATTTTTAATCGCACCTGCACATAAGCCTGCCAGGGGCTGGCCACGCTAAATTCTCTCATTCGCTCTTTGGCTTTTTTAGCGAGATTGAAACGCTCAACAAGCGCAATGGCAACTTCCCGGCGGGAGAGACCAACCACATCTTTAAAAGCCTCGATCACATCGTCCTCGCGGATTTCGTCAGGGCACAGTTCCATTGCCGCACGGGCATACGAAATCGCCTTCAAACGCTCTGTCTGAACGAGCGTGCCATCCAAATCAAAAATCATTGCTTTTATCATATGCTCACTTAAGTTTGGAAAAATTCAATCTAGGTGGGTACTTTTTCTAATTCCAAGCCATTTGGCTGCGTTTATGCCAGTAGACCTCGGGAGATTCAATCAGTTTCTCCAAAATATTTTCCAGGGCATCGTCCCACACGATCTCCAATGCCTTCAAATTGGATTCCAGATGATCGATACACGCTGCCCCACTTAAAGTCACATCCACAAATGGTTGCTGCATGACTGCCGCCAAAGCAAGTGCGTCAATCGGCAACTGCCTGGCTATTGCCTGTGCTTCCAATATCTTCATAGAAGATCGAAAATCAGGGGATGCATTTCGTGGCGTCAAACGGCCATTTGCCAGTGCCTCTTTGATAATAATACCGAGCCCCATCTCATGGGCTGCTTTAAGAGCCGGAGCTGCCGATTGCTCCAACAAATTCCAGGTAGCTTGCACAGAAGAAAAGAGTGGGACCCCATCAAATTCAAGTTCCAAAGCTCGCCATATTATTTCTGCCTGATTTTCTCCGCTCACGGAAAATCCAATCGCCAACCCTCCATTACGCAATTGAGCCAGCTCGGTTAACACAGCTTGATTTGACAATATGCCGCTATCTAATGTCGCTGAATGGATCTGATATAGATCAAGATGATCGCAAAGCAAAGCCCTGCTTTCTCTAATCTGCCGCTCTAAGACAGCCAATGAGTGATCCTTGACTTCATGCTTTTGCCCAGCGGAGACATCGACTTTCCAGTCAGCAGTGTAGGTATAGCCCCATTTTGAACCAAGGGTAATCAACCCGGGATCAATATTTCTTTTTGCCAGCCAGGAGCTGATAAACGCTTCAGCTCGCCCATAGGATCGGGCCACATCAAAGTAACGAATCCCAGCAGCCCAGGCCGCATCTAAAATTGTGTGGGCATGCTCTTCCATCCTTTGGACATCATAATTTTGCTTTAGATCATCGGCATGGCCCAGGTTAATATAACCGGGTCGTCCAAGCGCAGCCAGGCCCAAGCCCATTGAGGTGACAGAGAATGGATTTCTCCCGAATTTTCGCTTTCCTAAAATCCCGTTTAACAAACTCTCCATTTCTCACCTTACTCTAATTCATAACCTTCGCCAGAGTCATTTTGTAAATCAATAATAATTTCCTGACCACCGAAGCCATCAACAATATCATGGGCGCGGACGGTAACCTGAAACACGTTTTCCGGGATAATAATACCGCGTTGACTTCGGGTGAAAGGCTGTTCGTCCACATGCGGATGCGCCAACAGGCGGGTAAAGGGATCATTGGGGTTGGCTTTGAGTACAATTCCAGCCTGGGTAACCACATCCCAGCCATCAGCGTAATCATCCCAGCCTGTGTCGGGATGTTTTATGGTGACGAGAAATGTCCAACTCCCATCGGCATCTGAGACCGCGCGAACATGGACGACATCGGCATCAGCCTCTCGGGGAAATTCAGTGCCAACCACAGCGGGAGCAGGCTTTGGGCTGGGACCGACGCTTTCACTCGATTCTGATTTAGGAGTTTGAGTTGGAGATATAGTTGATATATCCAAATTTTCAGTTCCGCAAGCGGTCAACAATAATAACGTAAATGGAAATATTAAATGAACGAATTTAATCATAGGATTTTCGAAAGCCTAAACTGCCTTCACGTTTTCGAGAATAAAGATTAACAGGACTTACGCAAAATACCTTTTTTCTCGCTGCGTTGTAGCTTGCCTACAATACCCCAACGCAGAGCATTGGGACTAGGGCTATAAAAATGCGTAAGTCTAAATTAAGATGGCAATCAAGATATAACATTGAATTTATTACAGAAAATAGACATCTTCTTCTCGAATTTTCTTACCGATACCATCTTTTTATCCCACTCATTTTTTCAGCTATTGGATATAGCTTACCACAAGCGATTATATCGCGCTCCAATATTTCCCAATTAATGCTATTTAAGAAGGTGGGAACTAGATCAAATCACAGGTTATTAGTAAGAAACCTGACCCCGTTGACATCCTAGAAGCACAAGGCTCGAAAGTCTTTTTATTCAACCAACATATTGAGGTATTAAAATGAATGTTATTGGTGCAATAATTGCAGGTCTAGCCGGTACAGCGGCTCTGACAATGGTAATGTCCATGGCTCCAAAAATGGGTATGCCTGAGATGGATATCGTCGGAATGCTCGGTTCCATGTTTGGCAAAGCCAATCGTACCCTGGGCATGGTGATCCACTTTATGATGGGGATCGTCTTTGTTCTGGTTTATGCCTATCTATGGTCAATTGGCACCGGAAGTGCAACCTGGCTTAATGGACTGATTTTTGGTGCTGTACACTGGCTGATCGTCGGAATGGCCATGGCCATGATCCCCATGATGCACGCAGGGATAAAAAGTGGCGCAGTAAAAGCTCCTGGCATGTGGATGACCAATAACGGTGGCATGAAAGCCTTCGTCGGCGGCTTGATGGGCCATATGGTCTTTGGGCTTGTAGCAGTATTAGTGTACAACCTTTTCTAAAAATTTTCTTCTTCTCTCCTCCTCTAAAAATGCTCCCAATTAATAACTGGGAGCGTTTTTAGGTTTAAAATTGGACTTCTCATAATAGGTTTGAATGAAATCACTATGGATATAAAACATGCTACTCTCGCACTACGCGCTTGATCAGCCACATCTCTGGTAAATCTCGTGCAAAGCCTTTTAAACATATCTCCAGTGAAAAAATCGATCTGCCTAATTTTCTAAAAGATGTATTTCGATTTTAAGGCCCCAATTGCTTTCTAGGCAAATATACGGAGGTACAATTATCCAAAATACAAACCGATTTGTAAAAGGATATTCCCGTGTCTTCATCTTTGCCATTGCGCTACGGAACTAACCCCCAACAAACGCCCGCCCGCGTCTACATGAAAGACAACTCCGACCTACCGATTACTATTCTAGGTGGATCACCGGGCTATATAAATTTACTTGATGCGCTCAACGCCTGGCAACTTGTCCGGGAGCTGAAGCAAGCCACGGGGATGCCCGCTGCAACCTCTTTCAAACATGTCAGCCCATCGGGTGCAGCAGTCGCAGTCCCTCTGCCAGAAACCCTTAAGAAAATCTATTTTCTATCTGATACCGAACTATCGCCTCTGGCCATCGCCTATGCGCGGGCCCGCGGCGTCGACCGGATGTCATCCTTTGGTGATTTTATCGCCCTATCTGATACGGTCGATCTCCCAACCGCAAATATCATCGCTCGCGAAGTTTCTGATGGGGTCATCGCGCCCAATTACGAGCCCAAGGCCCTTGAAAAATTAAAACTCAAAAAAGGCGGGAAATATACGATTATCCAGATTGATCCATATTACGAACCAGAACTAACTGAAAGACGCGATCTTTTCGGAGTGACCTTTGAACAGCGCCGCCATAACCGTCTTGTTACCCACGATGATTTTAAAAATATTGTCACGACAAGTAACAAATTACCCGCCGAAGCCATTCGCGACATGATCGTGGCCTGGATCGCGCTCAAATATACGCAATCCAACTCAGTTTGCTATGTCAAGGATGGGCAAATAATTGGTGTCGGCGCAGGTCAGCAATCCCGAGTGCATTGCACTCGTCTGGCCGGCGGTAAAGCGGACCTATGGTATCTGCGCCAGCATCCACTTGTGCTCAATTTACCTTTTATCCCTGAAATCAAGCGGTCCGCTCGAGATAACGCCATCGATCAGTTTCTACAGCCAGACGTGACCGAAGCAGAAAAATCCAGGTGGAGGGATATTTTCACCCACATCCCGGAGAAATTCTCCTTGGAGGAACGTCGTGAATGGCTCGACAGATTAGAGAATGTCACTCTTGGCTCTGACGCCTTCTTCCCCTTTCGTGACAGCATTGACCGCGCTGCTCAAACTGGCGTCCGCTATATTCTCCAACCCGGGGGTTCCACCCGGGATGAGGAAATTATCACCGCCTGTGACGAATATGGGATGACGATGGTCTTCAGCGGGGTTCGATTATTTCATCATTGATTTTCAATGGAGGTATTTAATGCCCACAGCTATTCTATCGGTCTATGATAAGACCGGTCTGATTGATTTTGCCAAAGGTCTCATCGATCTTGGCTGGTCACTGCTGGCTTCCGGTGGAACATCCAGGCTACTTCGCGAAAATGGATTTTCCGTTACAGATGTGGCTGATTACACGAAAACACCGGAAATACTGGGTGGTCGGGTCAAAACCTTGCATCCCGCCATCCACGGAGGTTTACTGGCCCGCTCCACAGATGCTGACCACCGCCAGCTTCTTGAACTTGGATGGGATTACATCGACCTTGTAGCGGTCAATCTCTATCCCTTTGAAAAAACCATTGCCAAACCCGATATGACCTATGCCGATGCCATCGAAAACATCGACATCGGTGGCGTGACCCTTATTCGAGCTGCGGCAAAAAACCATGAGCGGGTTACCTTACTCTGCGACCCGGCAGATTATCCGTCAATTTTAGAGGAACTTCGCTCAGGTGGTATCTCTTCTGAAACCCGCAAAGAACTCTCGATCAAAGGCTTCGCCAGCACAATGCGTTACGATACCGCCATCTATAATTATTTGTGCTCATCAGGTAATCATCCGCGGAGGCCCTAAAACAATGACTAAAAAATCAATTCATTCTCTTTCTTCTCTGGATGGACGTTACCTGAACACGACTACGCCCTTGCGAGAATATTATTCTGAATACGCTTTTCTGCGAGATCGTGTACGCATCGAACTCGACTATTTACTTGCCCTTTCCAAAATAGGTTTGGTGCGCCCTTTGAGCGTATCCGATACCCACCTGCTGGATGAGATTTCCACCAACTTTAGTGAGGTTGATGCTGATGCCATCCAGGGTTTTGAGCACCAGACACGCCACGATGTCAAAGCGATTGAATACTTCCTCCAGGAGAGACTTCCCGCTGATCTGACTCCCTGGTTGCATTTTGGATTGACCTCCGAGGATGTCAATAACCTGGCCCAGGCCTTGGCTTTACGGGATGCGCGGGATGCAATCATCCTCCCCGCTCTGGACACAATCCTGGAAGCATTGCGAGACTATGCCCTCCGTTATCGTTCCTTACCTATGTTGGCACGGACACATGGCCAGCCCGCCGTCCCAACCACACTTGGAAAAGAATTTGTAATTTACCTGGCAAGATTAAAAAAAGCCCGAAACCAGATTGCCTTGCACCGCTTTGAAGCCAAGTTGACAGGTGCAGTCGGCAACTTTAATGCCTTACAGGCCGCCGCTCCTCAGGTGGACTGGCTTTCCTTCAGCCAGGATTTCATCCGCCAATATGA
The DNA here is from genome assembly GCF_982879505.1 of Candidatus Desulfolinea nitratireducens. Classification (NCBI taxonomy): domain Bacteria; kingdom Bacillati; phylum Chloroflexota; class Anaerolineae; order Anaerolineales; genus Candidatus Desulfolinea; species Candidatus Desulfolinea nitratireducens. The sequence goes on along the minus strand of NZ_CEYOSI010000006.1, from coordinate 13,075 downwards.
TTTGGAACCCAATCTGATCACCAACCAGATTCTGCCATACGATAACTGGGTGCGCTATTTTGACGCCCTCCGCCTTGCCAATTCCATCCTGATCGATTTCGCGCAGGATATCTGGCGCTATATCAGTGATGGTTATCTTAAACAGGCTGTGCATAAAAATGAAGTCGGCTCCTCTACCATGCCACAGAAAGTTAATCCAATAGATTTTGAAAATGCTGAAGGAAATCTTGGAATTGCAAACGCTCTATTTATGCATTATGCCCAAAAACTGACCGTATCCCGTTTGCAGCGCGATTTATCTGATTCAACCGTGCGGCGCACATTTGGTACACCCCTGGGACATTCATTATTGGCCTGGAGCAATATTCTACGTGGCATGGATCGAATCGCTCCGAACGAAGAAAAAATCGAGGAAGATTTGGAATCCCATTGGGAGGTCGTTAGCGAGGGGGCACAGACCATCTTGCGCGCTGCCGGTCGAAGCGATGCCTACGAATCGCTCAAAGTACAGGTATACGGGCGCGTTTTAACGGAGGCAGATTACAAATCCTGGGTCGATTCGATTGAGATCAGCGAAGACGTACGGAATAGCTTGATCTCTCTAAGCCCTGAAAAATATATCGGCCTTGCCATCCAATTAACAGATCAGGAAACAAGTATTCCTTCCGCCAGAACTATGGGCACATTGGAATAAAGATAGTCCACCAGTATATTAGTTTGATTGTTTTTTGCCTTGCGGGTGAGTATACTTAGGTATCTTAATTAATAGAAAAGGAAATTAAATGAAGAAAAACACACTCCATCTAATGATCGTCCTGGTTTTTGCAACTCTGGCTTGCGGCATTTCTTCTGGCCCCGCAACATCTGGCGATGCTCCCGTTGGTGATAGCAACATTTTATTTCAGGATGATTTTTCAAATACCAGCAGCGGCTGGGATCGCGCTGACTGGGATGGAGGCCTGACTGATTATGGCAGCGATGTCTATAGAATGGTCGTCAAGATTCCATCCTACAATATTTGGGCAAATCCAGGCCAATACTTTGAAGGTGATGTCCGCGTGGAAGTTGATGCAACCAAGATCACTGGGGAGGATGATAATGATTTTGGGTTGCTCTGTCGTTATACCGGCACTCTTGAAAGCCCAAGTTTCTACTTCTTCATTATCAGCAGTGATGGCTTTGCCGTAATTGGAAAAGGGACCGCTGGTGTTACTGAATACCTCTCCAGTGAGTTCATGGAACCCTCGGACGCTATCAATCAAGGTTCAACTTTAAATCATTTACGCGCAGATTGCATTGGCAACAGCCTGACCTTTTTTGTTAATGGGCAACAGGTTGTCAGCACAACAGATGCATCATATACCGGCGGCGATGTTGGAGTTACTGCTGGCACCTTTGATATCCCCAACGCCGAGATCGCCTTTGATAATTTCATTGTCAGAAAACCTTAGATTATTCAATTATCGACTAGACAGGATCTTCCTGACTTTTAATACTTAAAAAAGGATATTCCCCTAAAAAAGAGCTGAAAGCAAGATTAATTCAGCTCTTTTTAGTTATCTTCCCTGAAAAAGGCGAAGTTGTTAAATGCGCAATATCCTGATTTTGAGGGGAAATGTCAGGGATGTACCACCACAAAATTGTCAAAAAGCACATCCAATCCTCCCTCGTTAAATGTGCCTGCCAGCAGCCCCACATCCCCTTCTGTTAAGTCAAAGTCTTCCACCAAAGCAATTGGGGTCTGGTTAATATAGAATCGCAATGTACTACCCTGGCAGTCTGCGCGGAGATGATTAATTGCTACCCCCGTTTTAATTGCACTTGAATACAGCATGGCCTCCTGCCCCAATAAACTTTGCTCTCCTGCTTTGATCTTGCCAATTGCGTAATAGCCATCTGCACTAATAACAAAATAATAAAAATTCTGATCGTCTCGATGGCGGCAGATCACACCAATCCTGTTTTCGACAGGACCAGCATACTGAAGGGTATCCACTTCAATACCAACATCGTCAAAACTCAATCCTGGCGTTGCCCAAAAATTCAGGCCGGGTTCTTTGACATAAAAGCGAAATCCCTCAGCGTCATAATTCATTACACCGCCATCGTTTACAAGACTTGTCCACTGGTTTTCACGGGTTGAAAAATCATCTTCAAAAAGAATATCTCCCTGCAGGATAATTGGCTTTGATTGACAAGCAAACATTAAAAAAGGAAGGAGAAAAAACACCAGCCATATTCTTTGTTTCATCGGTTCACCTACTCCTGAAAATATTGTTCTAAAAGTTGCGCAGCTTGCATCCCTGCCAAACTATCTGGCGATAAGGTGCGCGCGCGTAAAAGAGATTGACGTGCCAAATCCCGGTGGCTGTGTTTTAGGTAGAAAATTCCCAAATGAAGATGGGCCGAATCCAGGTTTTGGTCAAGGTCAAGAGCATAGTTAAATTGTTTTTCGGCATCAGAATCCTGCTCAAGATTAAAATACACCCAGCCCAATGTATCTGCAAAGGTCGCATTCTCAGGGCTCAAAATGACCGCTCTACGTGCTGCAGGCAATCCAATCTCCTCCATTTGCACAGCATATTGCACAGAGAAAAGTGCCAGCAAATGCCAATATTTCGGATCACCAGGGGCCAATACAGTGGCATGCTGGAAAGCAACAAGAGCGGGAGGTATATCCCCGGAACGGGCATAAGCCTCTCCCATTGCCGATTGCCAATTTGGATTTTCAGGCTCCAAACCGACAGCAATTTTAAATTCGCGCAACGCCTTTTCCTCATTATCCTGACGCTGCCAATAAAGGCCACTAAAAGAATGGATCATGGGTGAATTTGGGTGGAGACTGAGAGCTTTTTCCAGGTCTGGGAGCCCGTCTTCTTCGAGGTGTTGTCTGGCCTCGCCAAGCCAGGCCCAGGCGAATGCGTTCTCAGGGTGGGCCTGGGAAGCGTTATGGAAAGCATCTGCTGAAAATTGCCATTCGCCCACCAACCCAAGCCCCCGTCCAACCAGGATAAGCTCCTCAGCAGGGTCTTTCTCAAGCAGAGCCAGGTTAAGGGCCGTGCGCAATGTCTCCACAACGGGAGCAAATTCATCATCCAGGTGTGCTGCGAGAATCAACTCATCCAATGCCTCTTCGGGTGAATCAAGAATCAGTAATAGCCCCAATCGATAGTGATATGGGGCTGATTCCAATCCCTCCCTCTCGTATACAAGCCATTTTTTGATCTCTTCTTGCTCTGCAGAAAAATCATTAATTTCACGATAAGCCATAGCCAACCGGGCATGAAACTCTATATAAGCCGGGTAACGCGCCAATCCTTCTTTCCAGGTTAGAATTGCTCCTTTGTAGTCATCTTTATCCCAAAGGTCTTGCCCAAGAATATCCCAACCATATGCCGAGAGAGAATTGCGTTTTCTTGCTTCTTGATAAGCCTCAATAGCTTCTATTTTCTGACCGGCAATCAATTTTGATAATCCGGTTTTATCCCATAAATCACCTCTCCAAAAAAGACGGTGGGCAGCTAACTCATATTCTGTGGATGCGCGAAGATAGTCACCATTAGTCACGGCCTGTTGGGCTTTTTTCTCGTTATAAACGCCAATCGTTGTTCGTGGTAAAACCATGAGCACAAACAAGAACAAAAGGATTGATAAATTTTTATAAAGAGGCTTTTGAAAATACTTCATCCACTCATTATATTCCTAATTTCCTTTTCCTTACAAATTCGTGCCCATAACCTTTTTTTCGCTAAAAAAGGATGTATAATCTTTCATCACACTTATGAATGCATTTCTATATCAATTCACCTCCCTGTTGACAGAAACGCCAGGAAATATAATCTACCATTTAGCGTTAGCTTTTTCGATTGCCAGCGCTTTCCAGGTTGCCTATGGACATTGGCGAACAAGCCAATTTCCACAGGTAAAACGGACTCTATTGGGGCTTTTTATACTTCTGTTGGGGCAGATTTTCCTTTTTTTAGTTAGCACGATGGCCTGGCAGGCATTAATTAACCCTGCGATGGTTTTGCCGCCGCTTGACCGTGCAATTGCCTTTTTCAGTCTGATCTGGATCACATGGCTGTGGAATTTCCCTGAACCCAACCGACCTGCAGATGCAGGAATTGGGCTTTTAAGTTTACTTGTATTTGCAGGGTTGGTCCTGAGTATTGCAGCATGGATGCCGCTTGCTGCACCGGATGCATATAATGCAACTTTCCAGGACACCCTTTGGCAATTATTATCACTGGCTTTTATTTTTACAGCAAGTGTGGGCCTACTTATCCGGCGGCCCAACGGTTGGAGCCATGGTCTCATTTTTATGGGATTTGCATTTTTGGGTCATGGCCTTCACTTAACCCTTGGCTCTGGTTCAGGGAATTTTTCCGGTATAGTACGACTATTTTATTTGGCCGCATATCCAATTTTACTCACCCTTCCCCAACGCTTTCCATTCCCAACATCTGTGACCAGGCAAAATCTTCCCAACGCTGCTGACCAAACAGATAGACCAACTCATGAGAGACGACGCTATAGCACAGATCCCAAAACTGTCCACGCTCTGCTGGCATTGGCATCTGAACTTGAAGTAAGTAAATCTAACCACGCCATTACGCGGGTGGTTGCTCAAACCATGCTCGCAGATTTGTGTTTTTTGATCTATCTAAGTGAAGACACCAAAGAAATGATCATCGTCAGCGGCTACGATCTGATCCGTGAAGAAAACCTTGAAGGCTCCAGCTTGAACAAAGAAGTAATCCCAATGCTGGCAAATGCCATTCAACGGGGCAGACCGCTGCGTCTGCCGCAAAGCAGCACATCTCCTGATTTGCAGGGGTTAGGCGAAATTCTTGGCCTTTCCAATCCCGGACATTTACTCAGCACTCCCATTCTGAAAGAAGTAAAAGAACCGATCGGTTGTCTCCTGCTCCTTTCTCCCTATTCCAACCGTCTCTGGAATGGGGACGATCAAGCTTTTTTGGGAAATATCTCAGCAGCATTAGTTCCCATTATTCAACGCGGCCAAAAATTAGCTGAAATTCAGTATAAAAGCGAAAGGAACCAGGAGCTGTCCGAAGAACTTCGTGTGCAGATAGAGGGGCTCCGAAACGAAAAGAACGCCCTCGAAACAAAACTGGAAAAGATTGAGAATGGCGAGACAAACATTCAGGACCAAAAGGGTAATATGGAAGCCTTGGTTGCCATTCAGGAGGAAGCAAAACAAGAGATTCTATTGCTTCAAAAAGAAATAGAGGAATTGAATGCTCGGAACCTTGCCCAAAAGGAAGATAAAAATAAGATTGGCATAATAGGGGACACAGACGATAAACAAATTCAGAAGGAGCTGGAAACAGCCCTCGAAGAAGCGGATCGCCTGCAAAATGCGCTTGCGAAAGCGAAACTCAAAATCAATGATCTTGAAAAAGGATCAATGCATGAAGATACCGGTGAACAGGCAGAGGTGATCATCTCAATCTCGCAAGAGTTGCGTCAACCTTTGTCTTCCATTGTCGGATATACAGACCTGCTCCTCGGAGAATCGGTAGGCATTTTGGGCGCACTCCAACGTAAATTTGTCGACCGTATTAAAGCCTCTGTCGAGCGGGTTGGCAATCTCATTGATGATATTATCCAGGTTAACGCGCTCGATATTGGTTCGGTCAACCTCAAATCTGAACCCGTTGACCTGAATATAATCATTGATAACGCAATGGCCTATACCAGCAGCCAGGTACGGGAGAAAAATATCTCCATCAATCTGGAACTGCCCAAAGTTCTTGAACCCATTCACACCGACAAAGATGCAATCCAACAAATTCTCATTCACCTTATTCAAAATGCCGGTGCGGCTTCCCCGGTAGATGGCACAATTACCCTGGGCGTCAAAAACCACAAGGAAAAAGGCCATGAATATATCCTTATTCAGGTTGCAGATACTGGAGGCGGGATCCCTGCAGAAGATATGCCACGAATTTTTTCTCGCTTATATCGCGCTGAAAACGTCCTCATTCAAGGGGTTGGGGATACCGGCGTAGGACTCTCCATTGCCAAAACTCTGACAGAAGCCCAGCATGGGCGTATTTGGGTTGATTCAGAGGAAAATGTTGGGGCAACCTTTAGCCTCATATTACCAATCTCCCCATCCAACGGAGATGAAAATTAAAGAGATATTTATGCGAGTAATGCGGCAACTTGGTCCCAGCGTTCTTTTTGCAGCAATCTCTCTTTTGCTCACCATAGGCGTATTATCAACAGCTTTGGCAGAAAAGCGGATCGCCCAATCTCAACCCGCAAAATCAGCATCAAGCCTCCCGATGAGCGGTCCGACAACAGCACCTTCGCAAACGCTCTCCACCCCCACCTTGCTTCCCTCTGCGAACATTATCTCATCCCCCACCCATAGCGTCACCATCCCCGCCCCAACATCTCCCCAGATTTACACTTCAACGACAACTGCCGGACCGACACTAACGCTGATCCCTTGTGGTGTACCTGCTGGATGGATAACCTATACCGTTAAATCGGGGGATAATTTATTTCGAATTGGTCTCGCCTATCGGGTCACAGTGGCAGATTTACAAAGTGCGAATTGCCTGGGTTATTCAACACGAATAATTGTTGGGAAAAATATTTATGTCCCCAATGTGCCTACCAGTACACCTGCGATCACCAATACTCTGACACGTACAGCAACCCACACATCAACATCTACTACACAGCCACCAACACTAACATCGACTGCTACACCAACATTTACCGCTACATTGGCCCTATCAACAGAGACACCGACACCCACCAATACAGCGACAGTGTCATATTCCCCTACCTCTACCCTTACCCCAGCTCCCTAAGGATATGCTCTCTCGTTTTCGCTATTTACTATTGGGGTTCCTTTTAGCAATGCTGGTTGGCTGCCAGAACGCCCCTCCTCCATCAGCCTCTCCTGCTAAAGCGCTACCTTATATATTGGTAACACCAAATCTTCAGGCAACGGTTACGCCAACGCCCTTCAAACCTGATTACAGTCCGCTCCCCACACTGATAGAGCCAGCTCCCCTTTCCACGATTACGGCGTCTCATACAAGCACCCTTCCTGTGTCAGTAAACACCCCAGTGCCCACGAATACTCCTACTGCCAGCGATTATATTACTGCCACGCCAAATTTTTACGGGAATGTCTGGGAGGATTTTCCTCCGCCATCAGTTTACCCCCTCTCAACAACAATCCCATTTCCTGTGGGGATGCTATCCCAGCCAGCAAACCAGATCAATATACTCCTGCTCGGCTCAGATATTCGCCCCAACTCATCTGGCTTTCGAACTGATACGATCATCCTGCTAACGATCAATAAAGATCTTGGCACAGTCAACCTGACCTCCTTCCCGCGTGATCTCTATGTCTATATTCCCGGCTGGACGATGCAACGGATCAATACTGCGATGTCGCATGGAGACTTTCACACTCTGGCCATGACAATGGCCTATAATTTTGGCGTTTATCCTGATCACTATGTGATGATCAATTTTTCAAATTTTGTAAAGATCATCAACAGCTTAGGCGGAATTGAAGTGGAAGTGAAACAAGATTTTTCAGATCAACGCACAGGTTATAGTTGGTACCAGGTCAAAAAAGGAACAGTTCATATGGATGGCGATACCGCTCTCTGGTATATTCGCTCTCGCTATACCAGCAGTGATATTGATCGTCTTCGCCGCGCACAGGAAGTTATCCAGGCCGTAGGCTATCGATTGCTGAGTTTCAACGTCCTAACTCGCGCACCAGACCTGTACAAAATATATAAAGATAGTGTCTTCACGGATCTAGGCCTTGGCGACATATCCAGGCTTCTTCCTGCTGCAAATATATTGGTCAATACCCAAAATATTAATCGCTATGTGATCGGATATGGTCCCGTTTACGACTGGACAGAACCCTATACTGGCGCGATGGTTTTATTACCAAATGGATACAAAATTATGCCGATCATGCGTGAGGCCCTGAACGTGAAGTAGATCCATTTGAAGGTGGTTTCAAGCTTTCTGTGCGATTCTGATAATCTACAGATAAAGGCTTTCAAGGTCACAGCGGCCATTAAGAAAACTTGCCACTATAACAATTATCATGGAAATAAATGCCTTTCTTTTGAAGGGCTTTTTATTGACATCTCCTCCATTTTCCGATAAACTATACGCAATGACTATCCGCAACATTCTCTAGCTCAGGAGATGATGATGACAACTGATTCTGCTCATTTAACCGCCCAAATGCCCCTCGCCCCCGCTATCCAGGCCTGGGAGATGTTCCTAAACGATCAGGGACGCTCGCCCAATACCGTGAAGGCTTTTCTTTCCGATATCCGCATCCTGACCGAGTTCCTGCCTCCGGACCGTGTCCTTGGCGCGATCACCACTGAAGACCTGAACCGCTATTTCGGCTGGATGGAAAAGGAGCGCGGCATTCCTTGCAGTCCAAAAACCCTCGCCCGCCGGATCACCTCGACCAAATCATTCTTCCGGTGGCTGCATCAATTTGGTGTCCTGATGGTTGATCCCGGAGAAAGAGTCCCTAATCGCTCTGTACTCTCTCCCTTGCCGACCGTTTTGACTGACGAAGAGCTGATGGCCTGTCTGGATGCCGCCAACAGGCATCGGACGAATAAAAAACCAGACGCCCGCCCTTTCGCGTTGCTCTCGTTATTATTGACAACTGCCGTGAAGAAAAGCGAATGCCTCGGTATTCACTTGAACCATATTGATCTTGATGACCCCGAAGGCCCACTGGTTTTTATCCGCTATGCCAGCCCGGCAAACCGTTACAAGGAACGTAAAATCCCTCTGACTGACGAGTGGATCGCTGCCTACCGCGAGTATGTCGCCCAATACGAACCGGTCGATCAGCTATTTCCCTGGTCACCGCGTCGACTGGAATATCTGCTCGAGGATATTGGCGAGCAGGCCAGTCTCAGCAAACATCTCTCCTTTGATATGTGCCGCTGGACAAGTGTGCTAACCGATCATATGAACGGGATGGAACCAGATCGTATCCGCCAGAAATTGGGGATCTCAAAGATCCAATGGCGGGAGATCAGGATGAAGTTGCGCAAGCTGAATAGCGAGGATGACGGGTAAAAAACACGAAGAAACACGAAATTAAGAAATCAGGTCTGTTTTGTAACCAGACCTGATTTTTGTATCGTAGGGGTGGGTCTCAGACCCACCCCTACGATACAACCAATTTATAGCCAATCCCCGTCACGGTTTCGATCTTCAGATCGCTTTCAACCATCTTTTTACGCAGGTGCGCAATATGCACATCCACGGTCCGGGTCTGACCATAGAAATCAAATCCCCAGGCCAGCTCCAGCAATTTCTCGCGGCTGAGAACGCGTCCACGGTGCTCGGCAAGGGTCAGAAGCAGGTCAAATTCTTTGGTGCGCAAACTGAGCGGATTTCCGCCTATACTGGCTTCACGGCTGGCGGGATCCATGCTCAGATCACCGAGATGCAGGGCCACGGAAGCAGGTTGGGAGGCACGCGCGTCCCGACGTAAAATCGCCCTGACGCGGGCAACCAATTCACGTGGATTAAAGGGCTTGGTGAGGTAATCATCTGCGCCCAGCTCCAATCCAACAATCTTATCGATATCATCATCCCGGGCGGTCAACATCAGGATCGCGACATGATCATCCTTCGCCCGCAGACGACGACAGACCTCGAAACCGTCCAATTTGGGAAGCATCACATCGAGGACAACGAGCGCAGGACGCTGATTTGCGACCATTTCCAGTGCGGCTTCCCCATCCCCTGCTGAGATGATGCGGAAACCCTCGCGCTCAAGATAAAGCTGCGCAAGTTGAATGATGGAGGCCTCATCGTCAACGAGAAGGATCAGTTCAGACATTTACTTTTCGGGGATATAGGCGATCGCTTCAACCTCGATACGAACGTTGAGTGGTAAAGTCTTGACGGCCACCGTCGAGCGTGCCGGGGGCTTCTCAGTGAAGAATTCTGCGTAGACCGCGTTGAACTGGGCAAACTCATCCATATCGGCCAGGAAGCAGGTTGTTTTGACCACATAATCAAGACCAGAGCCAGCTGCCTCAAGAACATGCTTCAGGTTGGTCAGCGATTGTCGCGCTTCGACTTCGATCCCCCCCTCTACAACTTTGCTGGTCGCAGGGTCAACTGGAATTTGTCCGGCTGTGTAGACCATATTTCCCAATGTCATGCCAGCAGAATAGGGGCCGATGGCCTTTGGGGCCTTTTCAGATGTTACAACTTTTTTAGACAGAGACATAGTTTCCTCATCAGGATTCATTTTGGATAGATGCTGTTATTCTAAGGCAAGAGGGGATTGTGGTCAAAGGCCCTTACCCCCACCCCCTCTCCCGTGAACGGTGGAGGGGAGTATAAAAAACCTTGCAGGAGCAATCGCTCTGCAAGGTTTTTGCAGAATAAAATTTTATTCTATGAGCTAGGGGATGGGGCAAAATTTGGCTTCTCCCTGGTTGGGCGTTCCGGGCGTGGATTTGCATCTCGGAAAGCCTTGATTGCCTCTCGAAGGGCTTTGCCCTTCACTCCTGTGATCTCACGAATTTCCTTATAGCTTTCCTTCAGAGACTTTAAAGTCTCAATGGCTTTTTCAGGAACAGTCACATTTCCATTTGCGTCAAAACCCGAATGCGATCTGATCAGGGCCTGTGCATCCTCATATATGGGTTGAGCTTCATCTACTGAGGCAGTGAAGGCATCCAAAGCGGCTTGCAGATTGGCGGTATCCATCCCATTTTCAGTGGCTTTATCGATCAGGGTCTGGATTTTTTCTGTCAGCGTTTCAACGCGGTCAAATATCCTGCCGATACGTTGATTCATGATCAACGTGCGTTCCCAGGCCTTTTCAAGCCTTTCACCGCTTTTCTCAGTTCTTTCAGGGGGAGTTGTTTCATCAGCCCTGCCAGCGGCATATACATTTGAAGCCGGGAATGCGGCCATTCCCAAAACTACAATCAAAGCTACCAATACAAATTTCCTAAACATTTTGAACCTCCTAATTGGTTCTATTTTTTATTTCTTATGCTCTTATTCTATAAATAAGTTATTATCTGAGTGTGGAAAAGGTGTAAAATCTTTGTAAATTGAAAATCACGGTATAATCGCCACAGATTCAGAAGATTGTAAATTACTCAAGAAAGGCAACAAAATACAACGTTGTCTTTTTTATTGCCTCTACAAGCCCCGAGTGCTACTATCATAAAAATGCAAAAGGAGAAGTAAATGGCTACAAATAATAAAACCAATAAAAAAGCTGCCCAGGAAGCAGCAAATAAGAGAACAATGATCATTGTCGGTGTTGTTGGTGCCCTGATCCTGGCAGCAATTATCATCGGTACATCAACTAATAATATGCCAACTGCAGATGACCTTCCTTCTGACCACCCCCCAGTGGCAGAAAATGCTCCCCAGGCTGATATCATGCAATATGATCAGGCTCCACCGATGACCATCGATACAGGGATGCAGTATTTTGCCACCTTCAAAATGGCAACGGGCGGCGAGTTTGTGATCAAACTCCACGCCGCCGAAGCGCCTGTCACTGTCAACAGCTTTGTCTTTTTGGCACGCGAGGGCTATTTCGACGGGATCACCTTCCACCGCGTGTTGGATGGATTTATGGCCCAGGGGGGTGACCCCACAGGTACGGGCAGGGGCGGACCTGGTTATCAATTCGTCAACGAGGATAGCGATCTGACCTTTGACAAGGCGGGCGTCGTCGCAATGGCCAATGCCGGGCGCGATACCAATGGCAGCCAATTCTTTATCACTTTTGGCCCCACCCCTCGACTCAATGGTGGCTATACGATTTTCGGGCAGGTCATCGAGGGCATGGATGTGGTTGACGGCATCACCCGCCGTGATCCGGATGTTCGGCCTAATTTTACTGGTGATGCTATTGAAAGCGTTACGATAGAAGAGAGGTAATCAGTAGATCAGTATTCAGTAAGGCAGGAAAATCATCAGAGCAGTGAGAGATGCGAAACACACTGCTCTTTTGATTCTAAACCTTCCAGCAATTGAACCTTCAAATTACTAATAGTGTTTTTCTACAGGAAAGCGGACAGTTCTTGAGCGGAGCGAAGCGCAGTCGAGGGACGACATCCAGAGTAAATATCCTTCGACTACACCGTTCGTGCCGCGAGCACGCCGGTGCGAGACGGCCTTCGGGAGGAACTGATCGCCTTTATTTATTGCCATCACCTTCCACCTTCAAAACTATAAACCTGCAAACCGCCCTTACGGCCAATGAAAACTTCTCCCATTCTCCTTTAACCATTTCCGCCTCGTTTTATAATCCGGCAGTATCGCTCCCACTTGCGCCCAAAACTTACTCGAATGATTATGCTCCCGCAAATGTGACAATTCATGGACGACGACATAATCTACGATCTTCAGCGGAGCCATGACCAGCTTCCAGGTGAGGCTGAGGGTGCCCTTTGAGCTGCATGATCCCCAACGTGTGCGTGCGGATGAGAGCCTGAGTTTACTATAATCAAATCCGTATTCGCTGGAATAAAACTCGACTCGATCCTTGAATACCTTCCGGGCCTGCCCCTGATACCACTGCTCAAAGATTTGTTCAGCCTGTCCCAATCCAGATTGGGCAAGCTGAAAATCCCCGTTTAAATCCAATCTCGGCTGATCGTTTTTGACGAGCTGCAGAGAATAGAACTCCCCTAAAAAAGGAAATTTCTCTCCCTCAATAAATTGACGAGGGGCATAAGCCCTCTGAGCAGCGCGGGCCTTGGCCTGCTTTTTTGCGATCCAGTCAATATGCTGATCAACCATCTCGTTGATCTGTTTTTTCGTCGCACGCTGCGGGGCACGGACAAGCAACTCGCCATTCGGTTGAATGACGAGGGCGATCGTCTTGCGTTTTGAGCGGATGATCTTTGAGATTAGGGGCATGGGAAATAATTAGGCAGTGACTATAAAACGAGTGTATGAAATTGGATTCGGAAATCTCCGGATGTTGGAATCATTAAACGTCCAAGGTCGGGAGATCTTGGAATCCTCATTA
>NZ_CEYOSI010000005.1:8750-37420 GCF_982879505.1 Candidatus Desulfolinea nitratireducens | reverse complement strand
CGTGCAACCTCCCTCTTGTCAACCGCCAGATTATTGGTTTGGCGAACCAAATTGTTACTGTCAACCAGGGCTATACTAAAACATCTTAATCTTCAACAAAACGGAGAAATACCTGATTCCCCAATAAACGCCCGCGGGGAGTCAGGCGTAAGACTTCCGAAGTTTTAGAAACTTCGGAAGTCTTTTTATCTGCCCACTCAAGCAAACCCAACCCGATCAATTCGTCAATTTCTTTGGAAAATACATTTTCCAGCGAGCGTCCAAAGCGGGTATGAAATGCCTCAGCGGAGACGCCTTCATTCGTCAGGCGCAAACCCATCAGCAGGTGTTCCTGCATCTCCTGCTCGGAGCCAACAATTTCTTTGCTGACCACCGCCGGTGATAGGGGGAAACTCAGCTGATTTTTTTCTTGGGATAACCGATCAATATAGGGCTGAATGCCCAGGATGTTCGCATAGCGCATCCCGGTGGCATAACCGTGTCCACCGGCACCAAATCCCAGATAGGGGAGGTTGCGCCAGTATTGCAGATTATGCTGGCATTCTTGATTCGGTTTAGTCCAATTACTGATTTCGTATTGTTGATAATCCTTTGCATAGAGATAATCACTTGCCCACTCATACATCTCTGCAGCCAGATCGGGATCGGGTAGCGGGAGCATTCCACGCTCGGCCCAACGCCCAAAGGGGGTCCCCTCTTCAATGGTCAGGGCATATAGGGAGAGATGCTCGGGGTGCAGTCCCAAAATCAATTTAACGGTAGCCTGCCAACGCTCCAGGCTTTGTTCCGGCAAACCAAAGATCAAATCAAAACTCAGGTTATCAAAGCCTGCTTTTCGGGCGGCAAGTGCTGCAGAGATGACATCCCCATAAGAATGGTTGCGCTCCAGCATGCGCAGCTCGTCGGGATGCGCTGATTGGACACCCAGGCTCAGCCGATTGAATCCAAGGGCGTAGAGGCCTTCCAGATAGCGCTCCGTGAGCGTGCCGGGATTGGCCTCCAATGAAATTTCTGCATCTTCTCTCAAATTGAAATTTTGTCGGAGAGTTTTAAAAATGGATGAGAAATCCGAGACGCTCAGGAGGGAGGGCGTGCCACCGCCAAAGAAAATTGTGCTGGCCTCAACTTCTTCCGGCGCAGCCTGCCCAACGATCTCTATCTCGCGACAAAGGGCCTCCACGTAGGCCGGGATGAGGGCATCCTGCCCGGCGTAGGTGTTGAAATCGCAATAGGCGCAGCGATGGCGGCAAAAGGGGATGTGAAAATACAGGGCGTGTTCAGTCATTTTTTTCAAAGAAATCCAAAAACATATGCGATGAGGTTAATGCCACTTCGGGGTGTGCCTCTCCGAAAGCACGCAGACGCGGCTCATGCGGTCCCAGAACAAGGCGAATGGCCCAGGCCGGGATATCCTGCCGGAAATCTGCAGCCGCATCGCCAGAATGCAGATGCCAGCCTTTTTCTGTTTTGACAGCTACCCCGCAATGTCCGCGCGTGTGCCCGACCAACGGGATCAGCCAGATCTCTGGCGAAAAGGGGAGCCGAATCGCATCAAAATCAAACCACTTTTCATCAGTCAAATCATGCAGCACAAATACCGGATGATGTGCAATATGCTCTCTGACATAAGCCAAATCGAAAAAGCTCTTTCTTCTCCCCATAAATGCATCAAACTCATCGCGAAACAAGTGAATTTTCGCCTGAGGAAAATCCGCAATCCCGCTCAAATGGTCAAAATGCATATGCGTCAACAGTATATGCCGAATGTCTTCGGGTTGATACCCCAATTGCCGGATTTGATGGAGCGCCGTTTCTCGTGGATCAAAAGGCATTTTTGTGATCCGGCGAAATATTCTGGTAAAAAGAGATGGATTTTTATATTCTTCGCTGCCAAGTCCAGCATCAACCAGAATAAGCCCTTGCTCGGATTCAATCAGCAAAGAGAGCAATCCTGTGCCCCATTCTTTCGGAAAATGTGCACTGCAAGAAAAGGTATTTAGAAAGTGGATAGCCATAAAGTAATCCTGTATCAAAATGAATACACTGATAATATCATGACAGATGAAAATTCGATGTACAATAAAAGTCTATTAAAAGGAGTGGCTTTATGGCCTGGCTTTCTGATAAAAAAAGCACGAGAGTATTATTAAAGGCTCTCAGCAGCAATGACATAAATAAGCGCAGTCAGGCTGCCAGTGAATTCCTGCAGATGGGAGAAGAAGGTGCTGAAACATTAATCTCTGCACTGGATAGTCAGGATCCGACATTACGTGAATTGTCTGCCCGGATTCTGGTCAAACTGGATGCACAGGCCCTCCCCGCATTAAGTGCAGCCCTGAAAAATGCTCCCCCTGCCACTAAAGAAGAAGTTTTTAAAATATTGGGGAAGCTCAAAATTCAGACTTCTTTTGAGCTTCTTATCACCTCGCTTAAAGGGAATAATTTCAAGGAGCAAATCCTTGCAGCAAATACATTGGGTGAGATCGGTGATCCACAGGCAATCCCGCAACTGCTTGTCGCTTTGAGCGATGCCGACCCCGATGTGCGCATTGCAGCTGCCACAGCACTGGGGAAATTTCGTGCTCCACAGACCTACCCAAATATCGCTGATCTCCTCGACGATGTAGAAATTAATGTTCGCATGGCCGCCGCAAAAATATTGGGCGAAATTCATGATCCGATCACGATCCCGTATCTGGCGGAAGCGTTACGGGATTCTTTTTGGTGGCTGGGAAGAGATGAAGCGATTGAAACCCTGATGGGGGTAATTGCATCGTTTGGCAAGGATGCCCTTGACGATTTGATCGAGGTGATGGGCGATAAAGAACCCAGTGTACGCCGCTTCGCCATTGCACTACTCCGTCCACTAAAGGAACCCCGCATACTTGAGGGGCTGGAAATGGCTTTTTATGATAATAACTACGATGTTTCCGAGACTGCTCTTGAGGCATTGATCGAGTTTGAAGAAATCGCACTTCCAATCCTTGTTGAGGCGATTGGCAGCCCAACTGAATGGCTGCGGATGAAAGCTGTGAATGGTCTTGGTGAGATTGGCGGCGATCAAGCTGTCATCCATTTGCTGGAGATGCTCGGAGATAAATCTCCGATTGTTCGCAAGGAGACTATCGGGGCCTTGAAAAAGCTCAAGGATGACCGGGCTCTGCCGACCTTAAGTGCGATCGCAGCGGATCGAAAAGATAAAGAAATCTCCCGGCTGGCGCGCCAGGCTATCGCAGCGATCGAAGCTTCTTATTGATATTCAGATATAAAAGTTATGAGCGTCCCGCAGGTTTATGTTGCTTTAAAATCCAAATCACGGGAACCTGCGGGACGTTTTACTTAGGGAAAATTAACCAATTTAAGGTAACATCAATAATATTCCCCCACCCCATCCAATACCCAACCTATTTTCCAAAGAAAAATCCCGTCAAATAATACCTTGACGAGGTCGGATAAAGATCATTGCAATTAGGCGCGGCGTCCACCTTTGAGTTCATCTATTAATGTATCGAGAGCATCCCAATCGCCCTTGTTCGCCAATACGGCCTGCTCTATCCAACCAGCTGAATCCATCATTTGCAGGTTGGCTGCATCCAGGATTTCGTCTATTTTCTTCGCACCCATTGCAGCCAGGCCGGCATACGTGGTAACACCAGCGTTATTTAAAATCTTTTCAACTTTAGGTCCAATTCCCTCAAGCTTTTTCAGGTCGTCTGAGGCTGAAGATGCGGACTGGACAGATTTATCTCCTTTTATGCTGGCGATCCATCCAATAATGACAATCAACGCAAAAAGACCAAGCACGAGCCAAAGAAGCCAGGTCAGATCAGGTCCTTCTGCGCTTTCGGATAATACATTAAGTACAAACATTACTCCTCCAAATTGAATTTATATAGGTTTGAACAGTCCAACGACCATCCTCCCCCAAATATAAATTGAAGCTTTGCGGGTGTCAATGAATAGCATGGTCTCATGGATGTATAATAACAAAATGGATAATATCCCACCTGTTTCTGTCGCATTGAATAAGGAAAATGTGCCTCACAAAGTATTTACGCACCAGACCCCTGTTAAAACAATTGAAGAGGCTGCAGCGGCCCGAGGGCAAGCCCTCTCTCAAATTATCCGCAGCATTCTCTTTCGGATTGAAAAAGATCAATTTGTATTGGTTATGATCGCCGGGCCAACCCAACTTTCCTGGCCAGCATTGCGTGCCCATCTTGGACAATCACGCATGACGATGGCAACCAAAGATGAGGTGCTGCGTGTCACAGGCTATCCAATCGGCACCGTAGCGCCAATTGGCTTGAAACAGCCCTTACGCTTGCTTGCTGATAAAAGTGTCTTTTCTCCAGAGGAAATCTCTCTGGGGATCCGGTCAACGCGGCACCGCGATCATCATCAAGACAAAAGATTTGAAAAAATATTTGGAAAATGTTGAAGTAGGAAGTTTTGCTGATTTGAGAAAGTAATCATTTGGAGGAATTATTTTGAGATCATCCAGCTTTTTGAAGCCAAAAATTACCCCTTGGGAAGCAGGCGAGGTCCCCACGGAAGTAGCTATTGGCCAATTTCTGAAAGAGGAGAGTTTATCCTATCAACCCTGGTCAAATGGCCCAAATGATCTCTACCCGCCTCATGTCCACACATACAACAAGATCATTTACGTTTTGCGCGGCTCTATCACCTTTATTTTGCCGGAGGAAGATCAAATAATTACCCTGAACCCCGGTGACCGCCTGGAATTGCCAGCCAAGATCGTTCACAGTGCTGTAGTCAGCTCACAGGGCGTGACCTGCTTTGAAGCGCACTGTTAGGAAATCATCTCATGAATAAATTGGTATTTATTTTGAACGTCGTATTTTTAATGACTGCTTGTGGCCCATCGCCAGAAGAGCAAGCGACTATGACCGCAGCCGCTTGGACAGCCACATTTACAGAAACTACAACTCCAACCAGTACCCTAACCCCGACTCTGACATCCACGGCTACGGCTACGATTACGGCTACCCCAACTCAGACACCTACTCCGACCATTACTCCAACGCCAACCTTTGCTTTCCCTGGGGTGGTGGTCAGTGCTGCTCAGGCACACTGCAGATACGGACCGAATGTCGCTTACCTGCACGCTGCAGATCTATATGAAGGCGATAAGGGAACCGTCCGCAGCCGTTGGAATTTGAGCAAATGGCTGTATGTGAAGTTCGATAAACTCGACTATTTTTGTTGGGTTGCCCCATCTGTAGTCGAAGTCAGTGGGGATATCCAGACCGTTGTCAAATTGGATGAACTCAACTTGCAACAAATTGGATACAATCAATATGGCCCGCCAGGCAACGTTGCTGCCACCCGCAATGGCAGTCAGGTTACCATCACCTGGAACCAAGTTAAGATGACCAAAGATAAAGACCGCGGTTATTTCCTGGATATGTTCGTTTGTCAGGATGGATATTATCTGTGGTGGCCGATTTCGTTCTCCGATCAATTCACGACCAGCTATACGGTCAAGGATGAAGCAGGGTGTCCCATCCCGTCCCAGGGCGTGATCTATACCGTTGAAAAACACGGATACAGCGAACCAAAGACGATCATCTGGCCAAGCCCCTAGCCTAAACTAAAATCAATTTACAAAAAAGGGCTGTCATTTTGAAAATGACAGCCCTTCTCTTTTCTAAACAACAATCTATGCGCGATGCTCCAGCGCGGAATGTGCAGCGGCTAATCGGGCGATTGGTACACGGAAAGGCGAACAGGATACATAATTCAAACCAATTTGATAGCACCAATCAATTGAATTTGGGTCGCCACCATGCTCCCCACAAATACCGCATTCCAGATCAATCCGCGTTGCGCGACCTTTTTTGACGGTAATATCCATCAATTGACCTACACCTGTGCGGTCAATTGTCTGGAAGGGATTTTCCTCGAGGATGCCGTCTTCCACATATTTGACCAGGAAGTTGCGCTCAGCGTCATCACGGCTGTAGCCAAAAGTAAACTGGGTCAGATCATTGGTGCCAAAGGAGAAGAATTCGGCAGTTTCAGCGATCTGGTCTGCGGTCAGGCCGGCGCGGGGGATCTCGATCATCGTGCCAAATTTATAGGAGAATTCAACACCTTTTTCAGCCATCACCTCGGCCGCGATCTTCTCCAGTTTTGGCTGGATAAAATGCAGTTCGTTGACGTGTCCCGTCAACGGGATCATCACCTCCGGATGTGGATCAAAGCCTCGTAATTTGACATCTGCCGCGGCTTCGAAGATGGCGCGGACTTGCATGGACACGATCTCTGGCAACATCACGCTCAGGCGGACGCCCCGCAATCCCATCATCGGGTTGCTCTCGTGAAGTGCCTCAATTTCCGCCAAAAGCCTTTCTTTTTCAATCGCATCTTCACCCTTGACCCGGGCTTCAATCACACTCTCGAGCAATTCGCGCTCATCAGGCATAAATTCATGCAGCGGCGGATCAAGCAAGCGGATGATGACGGGCAGCCCGGTCATCGCTTCAAATAGACCATCAAAATCTGAGCGTTGGAACGGCAGCAGCTTATCGAGGGCAGCCTGACGCGTTTCAACATCATCACCTGCGAGAATCATTTTTTGGACAATGGGCAGGCGTTCCGGTTCGAAAAACATATGCTCTGTCCGACAGAGTCCAATCCCTTGGGCTCCATAAGAGCGAGCGCGGCGGGCATCTTCGGGATAATCAGCATTGGCCCAAACCTGGAGACCCCTGGTCGGCCAACCCTCAGGGGCTGTGCGGATCCCTTCGGTAGCGGAAATTTCATCGGCCCAGTTGAGCAATGTGAGCAAGTCTGTCTGCTCCTCCAAAATCGGGGCAACGGAATCAATCTTCCCCAGGAAGACTTCGCCGGTGGTTCCATCCACAGAAATCCAATCACCTTCGACTACTGTCACACCACCAGAAACGAATTGCCGTTTTTCCATATTTATGCGTACAGCAGACGCTCCAACCACACACGGGATACCAAATTGGCGAGCTACAACAGCCGCGTGGGAAGTTGCGCCACCTTCGCTGGTAAGAATACCTTTTGCCGCGAGCATGCCATGGACATCATCCGGCTTGGTAAAAGGGCGTACCATGATCACATCCTGGCCCTCTTCCTTTGCCTTAGCTTCAGCTGTGTCTGCATCAAAATAGACCCGACCAACAGCCGCTCCGGGCGACGCGTTCACACCTGTTCCGAACATCTTGCCTGCATCATCAGCGGCGCGTTTGGCTGCTTCCACAAATTGGGGGTGCAGGAGTGTATCTACCTGTTCGGGTTGAACACGGGTAACTGCCTCTTCTTTGGAAATCAAGCCTTCATTCGCCATATCAACAGCAATGGTCACAGCCGCTTTGGCGGTTCGTTTCCCATTACGGGTTTGGAGCATCCACAATTTGCCGTGCTCAATTGTAAATTCGACATCCTGCATTTCGCGGTAATGGGCTTCCAATTTATCACAAACGGCGATATAGTCAGCGTAAGCCTCAGGAAGTTCGGCTTTCATCATCCCTACTTCTTTTGCATTGCGAATTCCCGCGACCACATCTTCGCCCTGGGCATTCATCAAATATTCACCCCAGTTCTTGCGTTCGCCAGTAGATGGATTTCGCGTGAAGGCCACACCTGTTCCTGAGTTTTCCATATTGCCAAAAACCATCGTCTGAATATTAACTGCGGTGCCCAGATCATGGGAAATATTGGCCGCATTGCGGTAATCAACAGCGCGTTTGCCATTCCAGGAACTGAAGACGGCTTCAGTTGCCAGCTTCAGTTGTTCGTATGGATCCTGTGGGAAATCATACCCCTTATGTTTATTGGTGACAGCTTTGAAAAGCTCAGTCAGGGCTTGCCAATCGTGGGCTGTCATTTCCGTGTCAGATTTGTAGCCCTTCTCTTCTTTATATGCTTTCAAAGGATGCTCAAAAGCTTCATCATCAATCCTTAATACAACCGAGCCAAACATCTGCACAAGACGACGATAAGCATCATACACGAATCGCGCATCACCAGTCATCTTAACCATACCATCAGCAACTTCGTCGTTCATGCCAATGTTGAGAACAGTATCCATCATCCCAGGCATGGAGAATTTAGCACCAGAACGACTGGAAACCAACAGCGGGTTTTTGGGATCACCAAATTTCTTACCTGTAGCGGATTCAGTTGCCTTTATGGCATCCAGTTCCTGCTCCCAAAGTCCCTTCGGGAATTGATTACCAGATTCGAGATACGCCAGACAAGCTTCGGTTGTGGCCGTAAATCCGGGAGGAACCGGAACGCCGATTCGAGTCATGTCCCCAAGATTCGCTCCTTTACCTCCCAGCAAACTACGAACTGCATCCCAGTCACCAGCGTGTTTTTCCGCTTCGCCAACTTCATCAAATAAATATATCCATTTATGCATCTTTGAAACTCCTTGTCAGTTTGACAGCAAAAAACCACCATAAGATGGTTGAAATTTTCACTTAAGATAGTTTATCATAAAGCCATATTTTGGTCAGTTTTCCTCCATCTTATTCCTCACCTTACAAATTTGTTAACTGGTTGATAGGTCTATTTTACGATTTATAAAGGATAATTGGGACGGAGAAAAATTAATATGCCTTTTAAAGTTTTAGCTATTGATGATGACATTGCCATGACTGAGCTACTAACATTATTGTTACAGTCTCAAAATTTTGAGATCAAAACGGCAAATAACGGTCCAGATGGAATTGAACTTCTTCGCGAGATTAAGCCTGATATTATCCTTCTTGACCTGATGATGCCCGGCATGGATGGCTGGGAAACCTGTAAAAAAATTCGCTCGTTCAGCAACATTCCCATTATTGTAATTTCTGCACTCAATAACCCGGAAATAGTTGCCAGTGCACTGGATGCAGGCGCAGATGATTTTTTAGTCAAGCCCATTCCAAACAAGGTTCTGGTTGCTCATATCAAAAACCTTGCACGGCGCGCCACAGGACAGTTTGGACCCATTTCGCAATTGGTAAATACTTCAAAGCCAACCTTTTCTTAGCACAATCATTTTAGCAAAGAGCGCAACTAATAGGTTACGCTCTTTGCTTTTATTTTTTCGCAGCCAACCATTCTCGGCCAAAAACCAAGGCCTCGTCTTTTTTCTCGATCTCACCAACAGCCTGCCCCTCCCGGATTGCCTCAAGCAATCTTCCTACTAACGGACCAGGGCTCATATCGAAGGCCTTCATCACTTCATGCCCATTGAGCAAAGCAGGTGGTTTAACGACTTCTGTGGGCCGCTCCCAAAGATTCTCGAGCAATAAGCGGCAAATATCCAATTCTGCCTTCCAAACATCCTCCGGCAATCCATGTCCATAAGTCGCGCGCAAATCCGCCAGAGAAAGCAGGATAATATCTGCTCCTGCATCTTGTGTATCCCGGAAAAAGCGATAGATCGCTCGCCGGGAGGGTTGCTTCCCTTCATCAAGCAGCTGCCTCGTCATTGAGTGGATGCGCAAATGACCGCGAATAATCCGATCCAATCTGTCGATTTCATCATTGCTCATATGCAGGGCTCTTGCACGTTCAGTTGCTATAGCCGCACCTTCACCCTCATGTCCCAAAAAGCGAATACGGCCATCATCACCGGTTTTCCTTGTCAAGGGCTTGCCGACATCGTGGTAGAGTGTAGCGAAAAAGAGCAAACCCTGCAAAGAACGTTCGGTCGTTAGCCTCACCCCAAAATGTGCAGCAAAGTCTTCACGGTAACGCCCCAACCGCAAAACAAGAAGTCCATTATGAAACTCGGAGGCCATGCTCGAATCATATTGTACAGAAAGGGCATTTAGAATCGACTTGAGATGGCGCAGTGCAGTCAATGTATGGGACCAAACATCATCCACATGCGGAGATGACTGTACGCATCCATTTAGCGCAGACAATTCTGGAAGGATTGCAGGAAAAACATCGAGCATTTCAAGCGCACGGAATGCAGTTGAGGGTTGTTTCCCATCCAGGATTCGAAATAGTTCATCCCTTTGGCGTTCGGGAGATGTTTGATAAAGAGCAGGAACTGCCTCTTTCATTGCCGCCCTCGTCTCAGGAAGGATATGAAAGCCAAAATCTGCTGCCTGTCGGATAGCCCTCAAAATGCGGACAGGATCGTCGTTAAGGCTGGCAGGAGAGCAAAGACGTAAATTCTTGGCGAGCAAGTCAGCAACCCCGCCAAGAGGGTCGTAAATAGCTTGTGAATGCACATCCAAGGCAATGGCGTTGAGGGTGAAATCTCGCCCACGCAGGTCACCTTCAAGGTCGTCACCGCGGAAGGCAGCAAAATCGAGTATATGGCGAGTACCATCATTGTGGAGTAGAACAAGACGGGCAGCGCCCCGCTCAGCATCGAGCGGATAGTAGGCAGCACCAATTCGATTCGCTACTTTCCGGGCAAGCTTTAGAACATCGCCAGGCACTCCGCCGAGTACAGGCAAGCTGAAATCAAGGTCGTGGCTAACCCGTCCAAGCAAAGTATCGCGGACAGCGCCTCCGATCAAAAACAAAGGTTGGTCTGCCGGGATCGCATCCACAACTGCAGATAATAAAGGGGAGGTTACCAGGGGTTCAGCAGGAGACATATAGAGGATCTCAGGGATTTCTTTGTGGCGGGATTTTTTCGCCGCATGGCTTGCTTGCTCGGGTGTACCACCATGAGCAATAATTTTTTCATTTACTCGCGCAACCCATCGCCCAGCATAAGAAGAAGAATGGGTATTCTTGTTTTCTTCTCCAGGAGGCTGGGATTTGTTGACCATTATTTAATCGGCAGGTTCGTATTTATCTAAATCAACAACACCGATAAAGGGCAAACCTCGAAAAAACTCATCGATATCAAGGCCATATCCAAAGACAAATTTATCTTCGATATTAAACCCTCGATATTTGAGGGGAACATCAACTTCACGGCGGGCAGCTTTATCAAGCAGGGTACAAACTTCGAGAGAGGCGGGGTGTTGGGCTGAGAGTCTTTCTATGACGGATGCGAGGGTGAGTCCGCTATCAATAATATCTTCAACAAGCAGTACGTGTTTGTCCCGAATGTTAATTTGCAAATCAAGGGTTACGCGCACATCTCCTGTCGATTCCCTTGCCCCCGCCCCATAAGAGGAAATTGCCATAAATTCCACTACATGCGGGATGTCGATCTTTTTCATCAAATCAACCGTGAAGAATACGCCACCTCGCAAAATACATACCAGGAGCAGTTCCTTGCCCAAATAATCTTTGCTGATCTCTGCGCCTAATTCGGCAATGCGTGTCTGGAGATCTTCTTTTGAAATAAGGATTTCTTCGAGAAAATTTTTATAGTCTTCCACAATTAACCTCTTGATCAAATGGTTTATTATGATGTTTTTTACGTACGACTTCTATCGAGGCACCACGTGATGTTTGCGGCAACGTGCCTCGTAGAGCTCATCGGCGCCCACGATGACAATGGGATCATCATAATGAGCGGGCTCTCCATTAACCAGGCGCTGTGTGCGGCTTGCCTCCCCTCCACAGACCATACAAATAGCACGCAATTTGGATACTTCTTCAGCCTGCGCCAAAAGTGCGGGCATGGGTCCAAAAGGTTCGGAGCGAAAATCCTGATCCAGTCCGGCAACGATCACCCGGATGCCTTTCTCGGCCAACTCTTCAGTAACTGCAATCACATCTGCGTCAAAAAATTGTGCTTCGTCAATGGCGACAACCGTAACGCCATCCAGAAGATGTGCCAATATTTCACGACTTACTTCAATGGGCATCGCTGCAAATTCTGCGCCCGCATGAGAAGAAACCTTCTCCACAGCGTAACGAATATCAATTGCCGGCTTAAAAACCTGTACCTTTTGACGGGCTATGGTTGCCCTGCGTAATCGACGGATCAGCTCATCTGTCTTTCCACAGAACATGGACCCGGTGATGACTTCGATAGAGCCATTTGTATGCTTCATGCTTCTCCTCACCATATTTCTTCATAAATCAAGGTTCAAGTCCCCTATAAAAAATGGGCAGTCGCGAATGCTTCTGCCCATTAAGTGTACCTGAGATTTAATTTTGCGCAATCCTTAGGCTTCCGCAACCTCAGAGAGGTCGTAGCCCATCGCGCGCAAAGCCTTTTTGGCGTCAATTAGCGATTTTTGACCAAAGCCAGTAATCGCTAGTACAACTTTCTCGCCTTCATTATATTTTTTCATAAATTCGCCAACATCGGTAATGCCAGCTTTCAACAAGGCATCAGTTCCGCGTTTGCCGAGATCCAATTCCGCGATTGGGCGGGTTGGAGAGATAAGCGCCTGTTCCTTCGCATCTTTGGCATCAACATACTCCCGGCGAGCCTGCAAGCGTTTGTAGAAACGATCAACCTGACCCTCGGTATCAACGAGACGTTGTAAATCACCAGTGTAGAAGGGATGACAATTCGAGCAAATTTCTGTGTGAATTTCGGGCTGAGTAGAACCAGTTATCCATGTTTTCCCGCACACGCAGGAAACTTTGGATTCTGGGTAATAAGTGGGATGAATTTCGGGCTTCATTTTCTTTCCTTTTTGCAGTGAGGCTTAGCTTTGAACCGGAACAACATTTACTCGTTTGCGTCCACGGTTTATATCGAACATCACCTTACCCTCAGCAACAGCGAAGAGAGTGTGATCACGCCCAACGCCAACATTGAGGCCGGGTTTAATGCGCGTACCGCGCTGGCGAACCAAAATATTTCCGGAAATCACGGACTCGCCTGCGTATTTTTTTACACCAAGACGTTTTGATTTACTATCTCGACCGTTGCGGGTTGAACCGCCACCTGTTTTATGTGCCATAATTACCTCACAAGCTCACTAATTTTTTTTCGCCGTTTTGGCGGGTTTTTTCGCCGCAGGCTTCTTCGCAGCGGGTTTCTTGGCTGCCGGTTTCTTTGCCGCCGGTTTCTTGGCAGCAGATTCTTTTGCTGCAGGTTTCTTAACTGCAACTGGCTCAGCCGTTTTGGGTTCGACTTTCTCTTCCTTTACGGGCGTCGCTTCAGCTTTTGCTGCCTTTATGACCGCAGCTTTGCCAATTGCATTGATCTCCAAGCGAGTATACTGTTGACGATGTCCTTTTTTAAGACGATAACGTTTCTTTGGGTGATATTTGAAAACGATCACTTTTTTCCCCTTGAAATGCGCTGCAACAGTTGCACTAACTTTTACACCGCCAACTTCAGGGGTTCCAACTGTGAATTTTTCATCATCCACAACCATCAGAACACGATCTAGTTCAATCTTATCGCCCACTTCATCAGGCAAGCGATCAACCTCGATCGTCTCACCCTCGACGGCCTTATACTGCTTGCCGCCATTTTCAACAATAGCGTACTTCATTTTTTCTCCAATCTTCACTTCACCGCAACCCCTGCGAGGATGGTCTTCGTCCCAGCGCCTGAGTGCGGGAAAGCTTGGGTTTTTACAAGAATTTGCCCCGGCCAAGAACTCAGCAGGAGCTTAACGGGTTGTATTATAGCATAGGCGGGGCTGGTGTCAACATTTTTTCCAGGCTAATTATTGCAGATATAAAACCGCGCCGATCTGAGTTTTGACGTTGATCCAGGCTAATTAATTTCCTAATTCTTATAGCCGTTCGTCCACTCCAACATCCAGGATCGCCAAGCCTGTGACGACTTTAGGGTAAAAATCTGTCGATTTCTGGGGCATTTTTTCGCCCATCTCGGTACATGCGGTGATTTGCTCCATGCGAGTCGCATTGACGATGAAAAGGAGGGTAGTCTCTTCAGCAGCAACACGATCGTATCCAAGATCAGTTTCACGCAAATATTCAATACCCTCTATCGCGTCGATTGTCGCCTCGCTGATTTCCATCACATGCTCAAGGAGAAGTTTATGCAAGATGCTCGCGTCCAGGGTTTGCCAAACCTGTGCACGGGACGGGGCAAGAGTCTCCATGATGGAAGCAGATTTCAGGGTCAGGAAGTGGAAACGGTCTTTCGTCGCCAGACCGAAGCAACCCATTTTGCCAACCGCAGATTCCATTTTGGATTCCAACGCAGCCCGACTAACCACTTCATCAATCTCAAAGAATTCTGCAGCTTTGGCGAGAATATCACCAGCGCTCATTTTTTTATAATCAAAAATCAGACGATGGGTTGGCAAAATTGTCAGCCCAGGATTGCTCATGCTGACCAGGGCAACCATCAGATAATTAAATCCAGCATCTGGGGGGGCGTCAGGAAATTTTGCACGTTGCTCATCACGATAAGCGAGCGCCGTTTCGTAGCGATGATGTCCATCTGCGATGATAAGTCCTGTCTTGGATGCCATTTCGGCTTGCACAACTGCCAGGACCGCATCGTCGGTAACAATCCACAGTTTTTGACGAACATCTTTTTCGAAGAGTTCGCGCACATCCACATCAGGTTCGCGCTGGATGGCGGCATCAAGGATGGTATCGATTTTGTTTTCTGCATCTGGATAAAGAGTGAAGATATTACCAAAGTAGGCCTCGGTAGATCGAGTGAGATTGAGCCGATCCATTTTGGGGCCATCGTGAGTGCGCTCGTGCGGCAAAACAATTCCCTCTTCAAAGCGGGCCAACTCAAGCGCTGAAATTATTGCCTTACGCGTGACTTGCTCTCCGTTGAGTGAAAATTCCTGATGGTACACGTAGATAGCGGGCTTATCTTCGCGAATCAATATGCCCTCGGCAAGCCATTTGGTCAAAAAAGCCTGGGCGCGAGTATATACATTTTCATCTGAGTTATCTGTCTCAAACTCCTTACCCTTAATCATGCGTGTCACGTTGTAATCGCTGAGGGCGTAATATTTCTCTTGTAAACCGTGGCGGATGCGATCGTAAGGTTGGCTGATTACGGTAGCCATATCGCTAATTTTATCTGGGTTGTAGCGGATACCCTTAAAAGGTTTTAGCTTTGCCATTTTTTCTCCTGAAGAATATTGCCCAAAACAAAGAGCACCTGGGAACACGAGGGAAAACTTTATAAAATTCGTTATGCTCTATGCTTCAACGTGCTCTACACATTAGAAAATTCTATTTTGTCAAAACGTTAATTACGTTCTTTGCGACCTCTGTGCCAACGCGGGCCTTTGCTTCAACAGTGCCCGCACCAATATGGGGGGAACCAATTACTCGATCAAGGGTATACAATTTATGCCCCATACTCGGTTCTTCGGTATAAACATCGAGGGCGGCACCAGCAACTTTGGCGCTTTTCAGCGCATCAAAGAGGGCATCTTCATCAATTGTGCCTCCCCGCCCGCAATTGATGATATACACGCCAGCTTTCATTTTTTCAAAGGCATCAGCGTCCAGAATATTATGTGTTTCTTTAGTGTAAGGAACATGCAGGCTGATAAAGTCTGCACAGGCTAAAAGATCCTCGAGAGATACGAGTTCGATTCCCTCAGCTTCTGTGACATAAGGATCGTAGGCGACTACAGTCATCCCAAGCGCGTTCGCTTTCTGACCTGTGGCTTGCCCAATCCGCCCAATACCCACAAGTCCCAGGGTTTTTCCTGCTATTTCTGTTCCCGAGAAGGATTTTTTGGCCCATTCACCACCTTCCATCGAGGCAGTCATCTGCGGGATATGGCGTGCAAGGGCAAAAATATAACCAATGGTTAATTCGGCTACAGCAGCGGTGGACGCGCTGGGGGTGTTGAGAACCTGGATTCCTTTTGAGCCAGCATATTCAACATCGATATTATCCAAACCAACCCCTCCACGAACAATGGCTTTGAGCCTGGTTGCCTTGTCAATCAGGGAGGCAGTGACTTTGGTGCGGCTGCGGACAACCATTGCGTCGTATTCATGGATGACTTCCAATAATTCTTCGGGCGTAATATCGGGTCTATTGACAACTTCAATTCCGGCGTCAGAAATCATATCGAGTGCTGTGATTGCTGTGGCATCACAGATTAATACTTTCATTTATTTCCTCCAATTATTTAGAGATCAAGAATCTCTTCTATCTGAGATGTAAGCCAGCGAAGATCTTCCATCTGAATATCACCCATATGCGCGATACGGAAGGCTTTTTCTTTAAGAACTCCATAACCGTTTGAGAGCATCGCCCCGCGTTTTGCCAATTCTTTATTTAGATCGGCAACACTGATATTCCGTGTATTGGTTATATTTGTTACGGTTGGAGAAAGATATTTTTCATCCGCAGCGTAAAGCCCAAAATATTTTCTCGCCCAATCCTGAATATACTTTGCCATTTCTGCATGACGGGCAAAACGCTTTTCCACACCTTCAGCAAGGATGCGATCCATTTGTACGTTGAGAGCATTGATCAGACTGATGGCCGGGGTTGCGGGAGTCTGATTTTTCACGGCTTTGCCTTCGAGGGCAACAAAATCGAAGTAATAGCCTTTATTTTCCATATTCTCAGAACGCGCAAAAGCGGCGTCGCTGACGGTGACTACACAAAGTCCCGGGGGCATGGCAAAGGCTTTTTGGGTACCAGCCAGGACAACATCAAGGTTCCAGTCGTCCACACGAATTTCGGCACCCGCCATGATACTGACCGCATCCACAAGAACGAGAACATCTGGATATTTTTCTTTGACCAACGCGGCGATCTCTTTGAGGGGATTTGTGACCCCTGTCGAGGTTTCGTTAAAGGTAATACAGACCGAATCAAACCCACCCTGCGCAAGTTTTTCGTCCACCATTTCTGGTGTGATGGCTTCTCCCATCTCAACTTTAATGACTTCGGTTTGCTTGCCATTCGCTGTCGCGATTTGCGCCCAACGCTTGGAAAATGCACCACAATCTGTCATCAGTGCTTTTTTCATCACACAGTTGCGAATCGCGCCTTCCATCATGCCGGTTGAAGAGGATGTTGAAAGATAAATGCGATTATTTGTATAAAGCATTTTCTTGAGTTTCTCGACCACCTCTCCATGCATGTCTGAATACAAAGAATCGCGATGTCCGATCATCGGCATCGCCATCGCTTCCAAAACCTCATCTACAACATGGGTTGGGCCAGGTATAAACAGTTTTTTATACACAAATTCCTCCAAATAAATTTCAATTTTAATACATGCAGACCAAATGTTTCTGAAAATACCAGCGCAATTATAACGTAGACCCGTTGTGTGGAACGCGCTAAACCGGTTATTGATATATTAGACTGCTTGCAAAAGTCTTTTTCCATACTGCACCCTACGCCGCCCTCGGCGCAGCCTCTCCTATTACCGCCGCCGTACCCTGCGAGTATGCTACGCGAAGGACGGTGGCAAGAGCACTTATGCAAGAGATCTATTATTATGAGAGATGTCTGCCGTAAATTACGAAGTTCCCACAAAAAAACCTTTTATGAGAACTTCGATTATGTTGTCTGAATTTACACCTGTACCAATCAGAATAATTTTTTCACTGTGGTTATTTGATGCGTACGAATTTTCTTTTGCCAACTTGCAATACGCCGGGATGTGGAAATGCATCTCCTGCACGATCAAGGGTCTCCCCATCCAGTCGGACAGCTTTCTGATCCACCATACGTCGAGCGTTGGATTTGCTATCTACCAAACCTGTTGCGAGCAGAACATCCAATATTGACTGGCCTTCCGCCAGCGAATACTCCGGCATGTCATCAGGGATATCCTTTTTCTGAAAGAGCTTTATAAAGGCATCTTCGGCAGGTTGAGCTGCATCTTCTCCATAGAAAATGCTTACAATCTCACGGGCAAGTTTCATCTTGGCATCTCGTGGATGCATCTCGCCGGAGGCAACAGCTCCCAAAAACGCATCAATTTCAGCTACACCAAAGCGGGTAACCAGACGGTAATAACTTTCCATCGCCGCATCAGGGATAGACATCACCTTTCCGTACATGTCATCAGCCCCTGAATTGATCGGAACGATATTGCCGATAGATTTCGACATACGCTGCACGCCATCTGTTCCTGGCAAAATACCACAGATCACACCAACAAGGGGTTTTTGTCCATGCGCCTCTTGCAATTTTCGCCCCCCCATCAGAATATTAAATAGTTGATCTGTGCCGCCAATCTGTACATCTGTTTCCATCGAGACCGCATCATATCCTTGCATGAGGGGGTAAAAGGTCTCGTGAATGTAGATAGGCTCACCGGAATCCAACCGCTTCGCAAAATTTTCTCGTGCCAAAAACTGCTGGACAGTAAAATTCTGCCCAAGACGAATTAAATCAACAAGGGTTAACTTCGAAAGCCATTCACCGTTGTAACGAACAATGGTCTTTTCTTTGTCTAAAACTCGAAAAGCCTGGTCCGAGTAGGTTTTTGCATATTCCATGACTTGCTCTTCAGTTAAAATTGGTCGGGCTTTATTTTTATCAGAGGGATCACCAACCAAAGCCGTATAACTCCCGATCAGGAAAGTTATTTCATGCCCCAAATCCTGAAATTGGCGCAACTTTCGCATGGAAATTGTGTGTCCCAAATGCAGATCGGTCGAAGTTGGATCATAACCACAATAGACGCGCAAGGGGCGGGCTTCTTTTTCGGCCTCGATCAAGCGTTGGCGGAGTTCCTTGGTCATCGCTTCTTTCAAAGCCTCATCGCCATACTCAGTGCCTTGCATTAACAGTTCGATTTGTTCGTCTATATTCATCCTTCACCTTCCTAACAAAAAAAATCGCATCACACTATCCGTTAGCGTGATGCGTGATCCACGAAACGTAATCATCAAGAGCGGGAATAATAATAACTCCCTTTTTCTTCATTCTGCAAAACAAGATTCGTTGCACTCAAGATTTCATCCAGGACAGCCTGCCCTTCAGAAAACCCCAAACGACCGCGTACTTCTCCCTGATATTGCACTTTTCCCAGGGTGCGGAACTCAAAATGCGACTCGCTGCCGATCACCTGAACAGATCTGCCCCACCGCAACGGCAGCACGTTTACGTTCTCAATCTCAGACCAGCTCAACCTGACTTTGCGGAGTCCATTCTCAAACGCGATCCCGTCAACATCCACTCGCATGATGGTTTTTCGATCCATCCAATTGCCCAGGGAAATGCTCAGCGCTGCAAACAACAAAAATCCCCAAAAGACCCGGGCTGCAACGGGAATATTATCCAACTGCCAGTTTAGGAAGCCCATTGCAAATGAAACAACAAGGGTTAAGACCCAGGCTGTCCCCTCACCGCGGCGGGAATTTAATTCGGGGCGAAGATCGTTTTCAAACATGGCGCATATTATACAGCAAAACAAAAAAAGATGAGATTCCCCCAATCCTAAGTAAAACGTCCCGCAGGTTCCCGTGATTCGGATTTTAAAGCAACAAAAACCTGCGGGACGCTCATAACCTGTTTATCTGAATATCAATAGTTAGACCTCTAAAACCATTAAATCTTCTGCCAGGGTGACCTTTCCATCGAAATGATTGCGAGCATCCTCGAGAAGATTATCCTGCCAAAAGTCACCGGTAGGATAATGAATGAGATAAAGTTGCCCAACATCTGCTTCTACGGCTATCTCGGCAGCCTGCTTCGAAGAGGAATGACCAATCACATCACCCGAAGCCTCGTGAATGAGAATATTAGCTCCCCGGGCAAGACGCACAACCTCCTGGCAAGGTTGTGTATCACAAGAATAGACCGCTATTTTATTGCTATCCTTAAATTCCATTCTCAATCCAATTGTGGGGACCATATGACGGACCTCGGAGGAGAAGATATCAAAATCTGCGCTGCTCAGGACCGGGGTCATTTCCTCAGATGGAAGCCTGTTGAAGGTCACGGGGAAAAATTTTGGCCAATTCTTCCAGCCATAAGCATCCATCAAATTTTCCATCCGCTCCAGTGTGTAATCGAGTCCATAAATATCCAGTGGCTTTGTGCGCCCCCGCAGCCACATATCCATCAGGAAAATTGGGACACCTGAAATATGATCCGGATGAAAATGGGTCAGTATCAAATCTGTAATGTCGTTATACTCAACGCCAATATCCTGCAAGCGCAAAATCGGATTAGACGGGCTGTCGATCAATACTATGCGCATGTTTCCAATCAATACCATATGCGTATTTTCATGATCTTTATTTGCGATCGCATTGGATGAGCCCAATATAATTATTTTTGCCATAATGCTCCCAGTTTATTGCATGATGCTCAATAAAATTTTCGGGGTGATAAAAGTTTCGATTAACGCGGCAATTAACAAAAGAGGAAAAATAACGCCCACACCTATTATGAACCAATCTGCCACCGCGTGAATAAAAACCTCCCCCATTGTTTTTGTAGGATCAGGTGTCACCATGATTGCTCCAAAATAGAGAATGCCTGCTCCCGCAAAAATGATCGCCGGAATTTCAAAAATACCATGCGGAAGAATGCCCGCAGTAAATAATGTCCAAACTGGCAGACCCAAAGCATTAAGAACTGCCATTAAGCCTCCCAAAACACCAATATTCACAGAGAAGGCCAACTCTCCCAGAACGCCAAAGGAGAAAAGTCCAAAAAATAACATCATCAAAACAGCCTGGATATTATGTAAAAAAATAAAGCCAAATGAGATATCTACATCATCCGAAGGCAGCCCGGCTGCGAATTGGAATTGATCCAGAGCCTCATCTATATCTTCCTGGGTAACTGCGCTGAAATCAGCCGGGATCATGGAGGTTGTCCACTGGTAAGATGCAATACTCCCAAATATCGTGATCACAACAATGAGCAGGAGAGGCCTCTTGAGTTTGCGCAGCATCCCGACAACCTGAACTTGATACCATTTAAAAGGCGAATACGATTCTCCAATAAAGGCCCCCTTAAATGTTTGCCAAATCCATTTAAATTTGAAAGAGTCGATTTCTCGTCCCAGGAGATATTCGCGTTGAAAATGGGCCAGTCCAACTCTAATCAGCAAAGCTGCCAATATAAGGACCGCAATTACCGCCAGCCAGAGAACCTGGTCGTTGCCCCAAAAGAGTAATACACTTTCACCTTGAATTAGAAATGCGACTGGCATTACAATAAATGATGCCAGCAAATTTGCCGCCCGTACCGATGTTGACTGGGTGGAGATAGCTATAGCCCCGCTAACCATCAATACAGCATGTGCGGCTGTCAGCGTGAGCAACTGCACCAATTGATGAACTGGAGGCAGTGCCAGATCCTGTTTACTGACCATAAAAAGGTAAAGCCCAATCGCCAAATAACTTGCTGCTAATGGAAAAAAGATACCTACCAGTAATTTACCCAGATAAAGCTGCCAATCAAGAAAGGGTGTTCCCAATAAAGGCTCGATCGTACCGCGCTCTTTCTCTCCGACAAAAGATTCGAGTGCAACCACGAGAGAGACGGTAACGGGAAAAAAACCTATGATCAGAATAGAAAATGGGACCAGGCGATCAAGGATCAAATCTCCGCCATAATTGTTCATGAACGAAACTGCGGCACCTGCTCCTGCATTCATCAGCGGGGGGAATAAAAGCGTAAGAACGATTAAGGGGAAGAGGATCCGCCAATCTCGAAACTGGTCGCGAAGTTCACGTTGAGCAAGCAACCATACGGGGGTCAGTTTTTCTTTCATTGCAAGAGGGCTCCCCCAGCATCAGACATGGTTTTAAGGTACACCTGCTCAAGGCTCCGTGGCACTTCCTGCAAAGTGAGAACTGGAGCTTCCTTCATGGAAAGTATTTTCAATAATAAGGGATTATTTTTTTGGGGCTGTTCAGAGCGAAAGCGAATACTCCTGGACCCTCTTGCTACAATCTCCACCCCTGCGGGAGGCTTGAGACTTTTATTATCCCATTTTTTAGAAAAGCTGACCTCATATTCTGCCGGCCCAAGGACTCTCTCTTTCAATTCTGCCAATTTTCCCCTGATAAGAATCCTGCCGCGGTAAATGATCGCAATTTGGTCCGCAAGGGCCTCAGCTTCGGCCAGATTGTGGGTGCAAATTACAATCGCGCGCTGCGATGAGCGCAAACTGGCAATCTCGTCACGGACAAGCCGGGCACTCTCAGGATCCATTGCAGAGGTGGGTTCGTCCAGGAGCAGGGCGGGTGGCTCGTGAATAAGGGAACGTGCCAGAGCAAGTTTTTGCTTCATCCCCTTTGAATATTCGCCAATCCGTCGATGGGAAGCTTCTACTAACCCAAAATACTCAAGAAGGTGATTGATGCGTTTCATGCGAGCATCATCACTAAGACGATATACCTTGCCAAAGAAATCGAGGTATTCCACAGCTGTCATTCTCAGATATAGGCCATGGTGTTCCGTCAGCACCCCAACGGATGCGCGTACCTGAGTTGATTCTTTTTCAACGTCATATCCGGCAACTTCCGCCCGACCCTGGGTGGGGCGTAAAAGTCCTGTCAGCATCCGAATAGTTGTGGTTTTTCCCGCACCATTCTGCCCAAGCAAGGCTAATATCTGGCCCGGCTTTACATCCAGGGTGACATTATCAACGGCTAAAAAGTCATTAAATTTTTTACTTAAATTTTCTATGTGAATCATTTTATTTCCAAAGGTTTTAAAAACTGCCAGCACCCAATCAGGATAGTGGTGGCTATTCGCGGTGTCAATAAGACAAGAGTCCCTTAAGGTGATGTTGAGATTTTCCGATGGCGAACCATCAAGCTTAGCGCTGAGAGAAGGGCTACAATTGCCATCACAGTTTGGTTGGCATTGAATCCACCCACCATGGCTGCATCAAGCCGCAAAAAATCAAGCAAAAAACGTCCCAAGGGGTAAATAATCAAGTAGAGCAAAAAGATATCGCCGTTTTTTAACCGATTTACAAAGCGTCGTCCCACCCACAACAGGATCAACATATTGCCTAAATTCCAAAGGGCCTCATAAAGAAACAAAGGGTGATAATAAGCCTGGTCCCGGAATCCGCTTAAGCGATGTGCAGGGTCAATGAAGATTTTCCAGGGCAATGAGGTTGGTGCACCATAAAGCTCCTGATTGACAAAGTTTCCCCAGCGGCCGATTGCTTGCCCCAAAGCAATACCAGGAGCCGCAATATCAGTCCATTCGTAAAAGGATAGATTTCGCTTACGCGCGAAGAAATATAGGGCAATCAACCCACCAATGATCGCGCCTGGAATCCCCAAGCCACCATTACGCGTATCGATTAAGTCCAGTGGGTGGCTGAGATAATATGCAGTCGTAAACCCTTCTGCAATGGAAGATGGTGATGGTGTGAAAACATGCCAAAGACGCGCTCCGATAACTCCGGCAAGAATCAGCCAAATCATCAGATCCCAAAGAATCTCCGGATCATGTCCATGTCGCCTGGCTTCTTTTTGCGCGAGGATCGCACCCGCCAATGCCCCCAACATTAGAATGATCCCATAAAAACGAATAAAAAACGAACCGATGTAAAATCCTTCTGTCATTTTATTCCTTAAGCAGCTCTAAAAATGTTTATGGGCCTGTTGACGGACATACCAGATTCGCTGCAAGGCAGTAAAGTTTGCCAGGATGGCGATTATCCACATCGCAATTATGGGGAAGTTAAAGATCAGTCCTGGGGCCAATACAAAATAGCGCTCGACACGGGTCAATGCACCAATCTTGGCTTCAAAACCAAGCCCTTCTGCTTTTGCCCGGGTATAAGATACCAGTATAGATCCTGAAGCAGCCGCAAAGACAAGCATGGCAGCCACGGTATCACCTTGCCCAAGAAAATAAAAAAGCAGGGCACCATAGATTACCAATTCAGAATATCGATCTGTCACTGAATCAACAAAACCACCAAAATCGCTGGGTTCCCCACGTAACCGCGCCATTGTCCCATCCAATGCATCAATCGGCCACATGATCAGAACCATCAAACCACCCCAAAGCATATTTCCTTTAGCCAGAAAAAAAGCGCCCACCATATTTCCGACCAAGCCCAGGATTGTGATTGTATTTGGTGTCAGACCAAGTCGATTTAAGAAAGCGCCAATGGGATCAAGCACCCATTTGAATAAGGATCGCAAACGATCCGTTAGTGATTCTTTCTCGACTTTTACAGTATTTTCCACAAAGGACTCCATTGATTTTAGTTGCCCAATCATACCACTCAGAATAACTGTAATGTTAGAATTCGTCGTCCTCATTGGGCAAGATCAAAACATCTCGCTCCCGCCCTCCGCCCAATGCCGGTCCCACAAGTCCCAAATCTTCAAGAGAATCCAACAGGCGTGCAGCACGAGGATACCCGATCCGCAAACGACGTTGTAAAAGTGAGGCCGAAGCGCGTTGAGAATTTTGAATCACCTGGATCGCCTGCTCTATCAACACCTCATCTTCATCCTCGTCAGATTCCCCAAGCAATCTCTCCCAAGGTGAGCTTCCCTCTTCGTCAGGTCTGCTCTCCTGCCAATAAGTAATCACTTTTTCTATCTCTTCGTCTGTGATCATTACTCCTTGCACCCGGGATGGAGAACCCGCTTCAGGACTCAGGAAAAGCATGTCTCCGTTTCCGAGCAGATTCTCGGCCCCAACGCTATCCAGAATTACGCGCGAATCAACACCAGATGTGACTGCAAATGCGATTCTCGCCGGGAAGTTTGCCTTAATTAACCCTGTTACCACATCTGTGCTGGGACGCTGGGTGGCCATCACCAAATGGATGCCGGTTGCGCGCGCCATCTGTGCCAAACGAACAAGATTATGCTCGGTTTGATCAGGGGCACTCATCATCAGATCAGCCATTTCATCGATCAAAACTACTATTCTCGGCATCGCAACACCATCTTTTCGGCGCAAAACCTTGCGATTATACGCGGCAATATCGCGCGAGCTTTCCACCTCAAGGAGTTTATAACGCCGCTCCATCTCCAATACAACCCATCTCAGGACACCCTGAATACGATCAATATCTGTTTCAACTTTGCCATAGAGGTGAGGCAACCCATTGAAGCGGATTAACTCGACCATTTTGGAATCTACCATCACCATGCGCAAATCTTCGGGCGAGTTATTCATTGCCAGGCAGGTTGCGATGGAGGTAATACAAACCGATTTTCCTGAACCTGTTGAACCAGCAATTAAAAGGTGAGGCATTTTAGATAAATCAGCTACGATTGGATGTCCTGAAACATCTCTCCCCAACGCAATCGCCAGTGGTGAGTGGCTTTTATCAAAAGCATCCGCTTCTAATATAGAACGCAGGCGAACCACTTCTACGCGAGAATTCGGGACTTCAATCCCGACATAGGGGCGACCCGGTACAGGGGCTTCGATACGTAATCGTTGCGCAGAAAGAGCGAGGGATAAATCCTTTTTTAATGAAGCGATCTGGGCAACGCGAACCTTCATGCGCTGTTCTTCGTCCCCATTAGTGCTTTTATCAATGAAACCTGGCTGAACGGCGAATTGGGTGATCGCCGGACCAACACGGAAACCAATTACCTGTGCGGGAATACCGAACTCATCAAGTGTTTTTTCAATCAGCCCGGCGGTCTGGTTAATAGTACGTTCATCCACGCGAGACCTGCGTTCGCTTAATAAAAGGGTCAGGGGAGGAAGGCGTTCATCGCGTGGCCGTGGCTTGGCCGGGCGTTCATCTTCTTTATCCGCCGCGGAAAAAGATTTTCTGAATTCAGGAGGGAGTTTTGTTTTTGTAGTTTTTCGAGAGATTTTTTCATTATCTTGCCCTTTTTCTTCCTCCTGGAACACTTCTCTCTTTTCCGTTATTCCTTCTCCCGCCACTTGAAGCAACCAGCCTTCAAGTCGAGGCCAAAGATTAAAGCCACTCATTGCTGCAAGAATTGTTCCAACAAGAAAGGTGAGAAGGCTACCCCCTGGGCTAATGAGCCTGCTCAGGGTTTGGTCCAAACCCCAACCAATCCGCCCCCCCCCAAGACCTTGTTCTGCTTCCTGTAGAGATCGGCCTCCTAAAACGGTCAGCAATCCCAGGGTTAAGAAGGCGCCGACTTCCAGGGCAAAGATACGTCCCCATGGGAGAGGGTCATCAGAACGACGAAGCATGCCCCCCCCAATCATCCCAATCGAGGCAACCACAAGATAACTACCCCACCCAAACCAATCTCTGAGAGCATCGACCCAGAGTGTGATGAGCTTACCGTCTGTGAGCCCAAGTAAGGCCAGGAGCGAAATCAGGGCAATGGCAAGAATTATTACGCTGCCAATATCGCTAGCAAAACGCCCAAAATGAAGATTTATGTTGGCAAGACGATCAAGCCAATCTTTCGATTCTGAGGCATTTTTTTTAGTCATTTTCATCATTAATTATTAGGCTGAGAGCAAGTCTTTGTTTTTTTGGATCTAATTGTAAAATTCGTAAATTCACCTGAGCGCCTATTGTAAGTGGTGCATTTTCGGGTGGAATCTCAGAGCTGTGGATCAACCCTTCAATTCCGTCCTCCAAACGCGCAAATGCCCCGAAAGGAACTAAAGCTTTAATTTCTGCAAAGACAATCTGTCCAATTTTATATTTTTCCTGTGCTTTTTCCCAAGGATTGTCATGAAGCCGTTTAATGCTGAGAGCAACCCGAGATCGCTCGAGAGAAATATCGAGAATTTGCACCTGCACTTTATCTTTCAATTGAACAAATTCACGCGGGTGTTCAACTCGTCCCCAGGATAGTTCTGATATATGAATCAGCCCTTCAACTCCCCCAAGGTCAACGAATACGCCAAAATTGGTAATGTTGGTGATCTCACCCGAAACAATTTTTCCTTTCGTAAGAGTGGAAAAAAGTTCGCGCCTTCGACCTGTACCAGCCTGGGCTGCCCGCTCAGAAAAAACCAGTCGGGAATCTTCCGGGGTGCATTCAATCAATTTGAGCTGTAATATTTTTCCCTTATATGTTTCCAGCGTTTTTTCTCGCTTGGCAGAATCGCCGCTATCGTTCAACTTCACCAAATGAGAATAAGGGACAAATCCTTTTAGATCATTATCCTCAACCAGGACTCCACCTCGATTATGCCCGACCACTTGCATGGAGATGACCTCGTCCTGATTATAGAGTTTTTGCGCTCTTTCCCAATTGAGCCCAGAATCATCATTTTTTACATGCTGCGGCAAGGGTATTTCAATATCTGGAGCATGGTAATTTTCATCAGCCAAAACTGATTCCCACCAATTATCATCATTTTGGGCTAAATCTCTTTCATTTGTTTTCTCAGGTATCACCATTAAATTTTCTCCTCCATCCTATAGCTTGGAAATCTCCATTATTGTAACTGTCAAGAAGTGTACTGGCTGCCATACGGCACAGATAAAATCCTGTTATGGTAACTTGACCTCAGCCTCCATATCCAACACCATTTTAGCGACAGCTTCTACCGCAACACGCTGTTTACGGTATAAATCTGCCTCCGACATGGCAAGTCTCCCGGCTACTTCACGCACCTTACGTCCTTCAATAAACTTCATTTCAAGAATATTATAGAGGATCCACTCCGCTGTAAAACGCCGCTCGCCTTCAGGACGAATATTATCTACCCCTTTACGCAGGATCGCCCGCAATGCGTTGACCGCATTTCCATCGTAATCAGCCATCATTTTTTGAACAATTTCCAACCGCATCAGGGGACTATCACTCAATTTTGGACCGCCCCAATAATGACTAAGGGCATCTTTTATCCAGTTTGCCATATCCGATTCAGGTGGCATGGATTCTGCTAGCATACTGGCTTTGCTATCATAGCGCCCGGAAGCACGCCAGCGTTGTAAAAGATCAGCTTGAGGTTGCAAACTTTGTAGCGATTGAAAAATTGTTTGTTGTAATTGACGATCCTCTAAAGCAAGGGTGGCGCGATCTGCCAATAGCCAAAGGGAATCTCTTTGATCTTCATCAATTTCTCGATAAGATTGATGTGCAACGCCCAGAATCCCCAATAAAGGCGGAATCTCATCACGATCCATTTCCCGCTTTCGTTTGCGTAAAGGTAATATCCAGAAATCGCCCCAGGTGAATTCCTGCCCAATCTGACCATTTTCGATTTCCGGTACGCGCAAAACCTCAGGGAAATGATCCTCTTCAAGCATATTTTTACTACCAGCCATGGAGATAAGTGCCAGATCATTGCCGTCGAGGGCAGCAATAAATGCCGAAGGAGATTGTAAATGATCGCGCACTGCTGCTAAGACCGCTTCGAGAAATTGTTGTAAATCGCTGTGAGTAAGCAATCGTTCTTCAATATTTTGAAGGAGGAGTAAATCGTCGCGGTCGCCGCCAAAGAAGAGATTCCTCTCCCACAAGGGAGCAAGAATGGTGATCGTATGCTCAATAAGCAATACACTGACGATCATCGTCAGCGGGACAAAAGTTGAGTAGGAGTTCCCACCAACCAGCTCACCGCCGCGCCGAACAACAGTCATCAAACCCAAGGTGATGGAAGCAGCAACAGGACCACGTAAAATCCATTTAAACAGGCGCGTCTTGACAAGGCGATCAGGCCATGACACTCCAAAAAATGCAACCGCATAGGCCATTACTACAACCAGGCCGCCCACAAGAAGATTGATCATCAGTGCCGAACTCCAAAAAAGGAGAGCGTGCTTGGCAGCCAACGTGGAACCATATAAAAGGTAAGGATAAGATCCGAGCGCAGGGGCGGTTGCCCCAGCCATGAGATAGAGCATCCGCCTTCGCCCTGATCGAGTCAGCATCCGGTTGAAGGCACGTACAAAGTTGATTCCCGCCCAGATCATTACTGCGAGATAATAAAGGGTAAATATTTCAGTCCAAAC
>NZ_CEYOSI010000005.1:0-8740 GCF_982879505.1 Candidatus Desulfolinea nitratireducens | reverse complement strand
TGGGCAATGAAATCGCCGAGTAAGAAACCGTATCCCAACAAGAGTAAAAATCCACCCGAGACAAGATAGATCAGACGAACCGCTATTCTCCTGCGTCCACGTGAGGGTCTCCCGGCAGTGACAAGCAACGCATCGGAGAGTTGAAGATATGCCGCTGGAAGAAAAACAATTCCAAACCATTGAATCTGCAACAATAATTCATAACCCCAATCTGGCACAGATTTATTTTGCATTGACTCTGCAGTAAATACGATAACAACGCAGAGCATGATGACGGCAAAAGAGCGCGCCACCCGGTTGCGTAAATTAAATGTTAAAGCATAAAGAAATAACGAAAAGGCTGTGATCGCAACCCCGGCCGTCAATATCTCGTTGACCACTCGTATCCCCAATAATAAATTGTTTATCCAACCGTTAAACATGCAGTGACTCCACAAAAGAGAACCACAATAAGAATAATTTTATTTCAAGATCTTGCCAAAGAAAAGGGCAACATCCTGAGTGGCATAATAATGGTCATTATACCCGCTGAAAGCAAAGCCCTGGTTTTTCACCAGCTTAATTGCTGGATTGTTTTTTGAAGACATCTCAATAAAAAGCTGGCGATTATTACGCTTGAGTGACCATGATTCAATATATTGAATCAGTGCGGTCGCGACTCCCTCTCGACGTGCTTCCGTTCCGACAACAAGGTCAAGGATCCAAACGGCTTGTGAAGTTACCTGCTCCAACAATCGGATATAACCCAATGCGACTCCATCATGTACCGCAACAAAGGTCCGGGAGTTTATATTCCACTCATCTGCCAGAGAAAAATGATCACGTGGGTATTTTGTTCGCATAGAACGAGGCAAACGAACCTCTCGCAAGCTGGTAATAATTTCTTCTGATTTCTGCTGCAAGTCCAATTGCCATACATAATCACTGCTGCAAGTATGATCCAAACCAACAAGTCTGACAATATCTGTCGAAACTGCTGATCTAATTTTCAGATTTATTCTTTTTTCCATATTCATTATTCTTGACCTATAACACGAATCTGAACCAGACAAGGAGGGAGAGTTTCTCCCAGATTATCTACAAGTACCAATCGCAGGTGATAATCACCAGGGGTTAACTCAGCTGTATCAATTCGCCCCAGGACATCGTCATTTACTACATCTCGACCAGCATAAATTGTTGCCCAATTTTCTTCTCCAAGGGGAGACACTTCGAATTTATAAAAGCCAAATTTCGGAATATCGACAGTGCCAACCAATTCAACAATTCCGCTCAATTCCTGGCCTGGGATGGGTGAATCGACAATCAATTCACCAGGGATACAACCCTCGCTAAAATTTTCAGCCTGAGGAGCAGGACGTGCTTCAATCGTGGCAGCCATTTCTGCTGAAATAATTCCGGTGGGAGTAACCAGCAAATCAACTGTAGGAGTGGGGATAAAAGCTGAGGGAGGGATTGAAGGAATAATAAAAGAAACGATGATAAACACGCCTAAAAAGAGTGCAAACCAGGTCAATGCGAAAGCGAGGGCGCGGGCAAAGCGTCGCTTGGAGATCTCGCGTTCCAAACCAAAAATCGCCCCGCGCCAGGTTTTCCGGGAACGGAATAGCCAGCGCGCAATGAAAATCCCTCCCAGGAAGAGGATAA
This sequence comes from Candidatus Desulfolinea nitratireducens, assembly GCF_982879505.1. Classification (NCBI taxonomy): domain Bacteria; kingdom Bacillati; phylum Chloroflexota; class Anaerolineae; order Anaerolineales; genus Candidatus Desulfolinea; species Candidatus Desulfolinea nitratireducens. Next base: position 7,093 of record NZ_CEYOSI010000005.1, on the reverse strand, counting down.
AATAGAACAGGCCCTCATAGGTTGAGAGAAAATCATAAACGGCTATCATGCAGATCTCATTTGTGATTCTATATTAGGACCTAACTCAGAGGAAACCCCCAAATCAGGATAAGGTGGAGCCTCGGCATTGGCAATCATGGATAAGGAGCTAATATGACACCTATATCTAAATTTCGCGCAGAATACCGCGAATAATGGTTTCCATTTTTGGAACAATCATCTTTCCCGCTTCGAGAACATCTTCATGGGTGGCAACAAACGAAATCTGTGTATGGGCCTTATTGCTGATGCCAGAAAGCCCAAGAACACGCATCCCCCCATGACGGGCTACTGAAACTTCGGTGACCGTGGACATACCCACACTATCAGCGCCAATCATCTTGAGAAAACGAAGTTCTGCGGGGGTTTCAAAAGATGGCCCACTCAATCCGATATAGACACCCTCGTGATAGGGAACATTTTCTTCTTTGGCTATTTTCCGAGCAAGATCAAGTAATTCTGGATCATAGGCCTGGGTCATATCCGGGAAACGAGGACCAAAATCATCGAGGTTTTGCCCATGCAACGGACTATTTCCAACCAACCCAGGGAAGTTAATATGGTCAGTGATCAGCATTATATCGCCAGGTTGATGGGCATCTGCAATCCCACCGGCAGCGTTTGTTACGATCATTATTTCTGCGCCCAGGCGCTGCATAACGCGTACCGGCAAGGTGACCTGGCTCATGGTATAGCCTTCGTAAAAATGGATACGCCCTTGCAGCACAAAGACATCCTGACCTTCAAGTTGACCAATTACAAGACGGCCTGCATGTCCTTTTACAGTAGAAACAGGCCAATGAGGCAGGTCACCAAAAGAAATTGAGACTGCATTTTCAACCGATTCCGCCAATCCATTTAATCCTGAACCCAGGATCATTCCTATACGTGGCCTGGTTTCTACACGTGCGCGAATCGCTTCAACTACTTCGTCAATTTCTTTGATGGTTAAATTATCTTGCATAAAACCTCTATTATTGTGGAGATTAGTACTATCACTGATAGCAGCGCAAATTATATCAGAGAAAGCCTTGCCGGATTTTTAGACAAGGAACTGACATGCGAAGAATCTTTCAGTTCATCTCATTGACAGCGCACACGTTTCCCATTATAAGGGAGGCCATGAATGTCAAAAAACTCTTGCCTGGACTATGGATTCTTGCCCTGCTAAGCGCGTGTAATTTCAGTCCCAACTCGATTCTGGGACCAACCGCGACTCCCAGCCTGACTCCATCTCCAAGCATCACACCCTCCCCTACACCGACGATTACCCCATCCCCAATTCCGACGTTAATCCCCCTGGCCCGCGTCCACAATGGAGAACAGGCGCTCGGCAACGGAGATTACGATCTTGCTCGCGCAGAATTTCAAACCGTCGTCAATTCATCTTCAGATAATCAGCTCCGCTCGGCCGCACTTTGGGGATTGGTTCGCGTCAACTATGAAGACGAACACCCCTATGAAGCAGTCGCTTTTGCAGAACAACTTTCTACTGAGTACCCCGAATCGCCTTTTCTTGCTTATGCGCATTTTATAGCAGGTAAAGCAAACGCAAGCATTAACCGTCACCAGGCAGCTGTTGAATCCTATGCTGCTTATCTCAATTTACGACCAGGCTTGTTAGAATATTATGTTGAGGAATTACGTGGAGATTCATTTGTTGAAATGGGAGATTTTTCAGGCGCGCTTGACGCCTATCAAGCCGCTCACCAGGCATCACGCCTCGATGACGGAATCAATTTAGAGGTAAAGATCGCTACCAGCAAAGCCGCAATGGGAGATTATTCAGGCGCGCTTGCAGATTACGATTCAATCACAGAGCAAAGCAATAACGATTTCATCAAAGCACAGATGGATTATTTTGCCGGCTTTGCCCACCTGATGCTTGGTGAAACAGAAAGTGGCTACGCACGCTATTTGCACAGTGTTGAAAATTACCCTCTGGCCTATCACTCTTATATTGCCCTGATAGAGTTGGTTGCAGCAAACATCCCCGTGGATGATTTCAACCGTGGGTTGACGGACTATGCAGCAGACCAATATGATGTTGCCCTGCTCGCTTTTGACCGCTATATTTCCGCAAATCCCGAAAGCGATGGTTCAGCACAATATTATCGCGCTAAAACTCTCTATGCACTCGGGCGTTATGATGAGGAAGTTGCCGCATGGAGTGAATTTATTGATAAATACCCGGAACATCGGTATTGGGTGGATGCCTGGGAGGAGAAATCTTATACCCAATGGTCTGATCTCAATCAGCTTCAGGCTGGCAAACAAACCCTGCTCGATTTTGTTTATGCAGTACCAGGGCATCCTGAGGCCCCTCGCCTTTTGATGGATGCTGCCCGTCTGATGGAGCGAAACGATGAAACCGATGAGGCTATGGACCTTTGGTTACGCCTTGCAGATGAATATCCAGGAAGCAATCTCGCTCCTGAAGCGTTATTCCTGGCCGGAATTGTATCTTACCGAAATAGTGACTATGCGCAAGGCCTAACCTTCTTTCAAAGGGGCTTACTTCTTTCAACCTCTGCAGCTGAGGATCAAGCCCGCATTTATCTGTGGATTGGAAAATCCCAGAAAATTTTAGGTGAGGAAGAATTTGCAAGGGATGCCTGGCAACAGGCACAATCTGCCGATCCGACGGGGTACTATAGTGAACGAGCCCGTGATCTTTTAATAAGTACCGAGCCATTCTCCCTCCCCTTTATTTACTACCCCCAAATGGACCTCGCCACAGAGCGGGCTGAGGCCGCCTCCTGGCTCAGGATCACCTTCAACCTGCCTCCGGATACCAACCTTGATGACCCCGGACCTCTTCTCCAGGACATTCGTCTCCAAAGAGGTCGGGAGTTCTGGGAAATGGGCCTCAACAATGAAGCCCGCTCCGAGTTCGAAAGTCTGCGTGCAGATGTGAGTGAGAGCGCGGAAGATAGCTTCCGGCTGGCAAATTACATGCTCGATTTGGGCCTTTATCGTCCTGCCATCTTCGCCGCGCGACAGGTTTTAGATTTAGCTGGAATGGACACCCACGCGGAATCGCTTCACGCGCCGATTTATTTTAGCCATATCCGCTACGGAACCTACTACAGCGACCTCGTTGAGGCGGCCGCAATTGAAAATGACTTTCATCCCCTCTTCATTTACAGCGTCGTGCGGTGGGAAAGTGTCTTTGAGGGATTTGTCGATTCGGCTGTTGGTGCACGAGGCTTGATGCAAATCATGCCTAAAACAGGCGCAAATATCGCCAGTTCACAAAATTGGCCCAGAGAATATTCTGCCGAAGATCTTTATCGCCCCATTGTCAGTGTTAGATTCGGGACATGGTACCTTGAGAGCAACCGCGATTTATTGAACGGCGATCTGTACGCCACCCTTGCTGCCTATAATGGCGGCCCTGGTAACGCCATAGAATGGCAGGCCCTCTCTAATGGTGATCCGGACTTGCTTCTCGAAAGCACCCGTTTTACCGAAACAAGGAACTATATCAGGGCGATATATGAAACATATAATATTTACAAATCAATTTATGGCAATTCGCCCTAATATCCACCCTAAAATTATCCCGTAGTGGCGACTTTGGTCGCTCTTTTCGGCTGAAGCCATTAAAACAAAAGAATTTTTGGATAGGTTCTTTGTAAATCTGTGCTTTGTTTTATAAAGAAAAGACCTGATTATTAAGATCAGGTCTTTGTTATGTAGCAGTTCAATGGCCACTGTTTCAGCTAATCAAGACTCTTACGAATTAACCTCGTCATAGTAATCGCGTCCAGGCCTAACACAGAAAGTATCTTGTCACGTCCTGTATTTCCAGCAACAACAGCCACCTTTGATTTTGGAACACTCAATACATCTGCGAGCAATTGTATCAGTGCTTCATTATCATCCCCATTTTCGGACGCCGCAGTTACATGGACTTTAACTGTTCCGTTTTCCATTATTCCTGCAATAGCGTTTTGACCAGCCTGTGAGGTTAGCCGTATAGCCAATGCCGAACCTACCTTGCCGTCATGCAATTTATATTTACGAGAAACCATCATTCACCTCAAAGCAATGCGGACAAAAAATTGATCAGAGCCCAGGATATTGCCCTGATCAAAAAGTATAAGATCAAAGGACTCAGATCAAACATCCCCACCAACGGTACAACCTGCCTGATTGGCATCAGCATCGGATTGATAATCCGATCGATGGTTTGCCTCACCGTGTGGAACGGGGACATAAAATATGATAACACAACCGATGCAATAAGCAACAAAACCAGAAGTTGTGCTGCGATATTTATCAAGTTGATCAAAATAACGATCATTAATCCTCCAAAATTAAACTGGGCGAGATCCGAGAATGGCCTGACCCACCCGGACAATAGTTGCCCCTTCTTCTATAGCAACCTGGAAATCACCGCTCGTCCCCATGGATAGTTGCTCCCATTTAACTTGCGGATACAGGACTGAAAGGTAATCCCGCAACCCCCGAAGCTGACGAAAATATGGGCGAGCCAATTCCGCATCTCCAAAAAAGGGGGGCATTGTCATCAACCCCTGAACTTCAAGATTTTCCAAGGCAAGCAGAGCTTCCAGATCGGGAAGAAAATTGTCCCAGAGAGATTCATCTGAGGCTTGCCAGCCGAACTTGCTCCCCTCCCCACCGACATTAAACTCCAGTAAAACGGGAAGTTTGCGCCCAAATTCGGCAGCAAAACGATCAAGTCGACGGGCAAGCTTTAAGCTATCCAGGGAATGTAAAAGGGCAAAATGCTCAGCCACCAGGCGCGCCTTTCGGCTCTGCACGTGACCGATCATATGCCATTCTACCTTATTTCCAATCTTGAGAACTTGCTGTTTACTTACAGCTTCTTCTGGATAATTTTCCCCGAATATTTTCACGTCTGCGGCGATAGCCGCTTCAATGACCGAGACAGGCTGCTTCTTCGTCACGACAAGTAATTGAACAGACTCTGGAACCCGTCCAGCGATGCGGGCAGCTTCCACAATCTGCGCTTGGATCTTAATATAACGTTCGCGAATTAATTCAACGATAGAATCGTCAACCACAATAGTTTTCTCCTGGTCTTTTAGGAAACCTGATCATACTCAGGTTGGCCTTATACATTCTACCCATTCAATCCGATCAAGGCACCAAAGCGCCCCGTTTTCCCTTTTTCGCCACGATGAGAGAACCAGTCTTTGGGATGACAGACCGTGCAAATATTTGCGCTTTCGATATGGTCAACACCCGCTCTTTCCAACTGGATACGATTTGCAGCCCACATATCGAAATGTCTGCGTTCGCCCACTTCGGGCAGAAGGGATTCAGCGTCCTTACCAAAGGCATCATGGACCTGCTGAATAACATCTTCCCCAATTTCGTAATGATCGGGGCCAATCGAGGGGCCGATCGCCGCCTGAATATTTTCAGGCTTTGAGCCATATTTCTCTCGCATTGCGTTAACCGCTGCGGTTGCGACTCCGCGCACGGTTCCCATCCAACCGGCATGGGCTATGCCAATTACACCCCGACTCGCATCGACAAAAAGGAGAGGTGTGCAGTCGGCAAATCGCATAAACAGACTTACCTCAGGTCGATCCGTAAAGATGAGATCCGCTTTGTCTTCGTGCTCATTTGGCTGACGCGGTTCACTGGCGAAAGATACTGCGGTACCGTGAACCTGCCAAACGTCGAAAATAGATTCGGTGTCTCGTCCCAGCACGCGAAACGAGCGAATGCGGTTTTTTCGCACATTTGCCAGATCATCCCCCACAGTTCCGCCAACATTAAGAGAATCCCATGGCACAGGGCTTACCCCACCCTGACGCGTGAAAATCGCATGAGTCACTATATCGGGAAAATTTTCGAACTGGAAATATCGAATACCATTTTTCTCAATAAATGGCATGATCTAGTCCATTGCTTTAACTATGGCATTTTTTTTGATGAAAATTTGGCGTGTCTCGCGCATACTTTCTTCAACATAAGGGAAGCTAAACCATGCGGTCATAAGACCAAAAAGAAAACCAGTGAGCGTGCGCAGGAAAGGTGTGCTTTCGCGGTAAGGAAGGATGGAGGCCAGCGCCGGAAGTTCGAATTGACCAATTAGTTGAGAGAAGCCATCCAGGCCAATTGGCCCGATCCCAATCAGCAACCAAAAGATCCAGTGTAAGGGTGGAATGCGGCGTCCGGTAATCCAGAAAATGAGTGCAAAAAGAAACATGGCACCATAAATTGCCATATCTCGTTCACAGAGCGCCATTTTATAACCAACCTCTGCGCTACCCCGATAGGCGCGTGCTTCCCAGCGGGCATTCCCATTGGCCTCATGCAAATGAAAAATCCCGGTTGCGGACTCAAAATCCACAAGGCCTGTCTCTCCTCCGGTCAATCCCGTTTCACGGAGGGGATAATAAGGCTGCTCTCCGAACAGAAAGAATGAGCGGAAACCAAATTGATGACAAAGAGGGCTGTACATTTTGTAAATAATACTGGCAGGGCCTGTAGCACCTGCCTTCATTAGAACCGGAGCAAGGACAGGGAGGCCAACATAAAGGAAGAGAAGCAAGGTGAAAACCAGCATGTACTGGCGGGAGAACCAGAATGAGAATTTATCCCCACCTGAAACAGTTTGCCCACGCTTGGACCGCCTTCGGTATCCTTCATCGCCTACTTTTTCAAGTTGTTCCTCGCGATCAATGGCAGCTCCGATGGTCATCGCCAAATCTTTTCGGTCGATGGGTGCGCTGAGACTGTAGGGTCCAACTTCAACCACAGGAATTTTTTCGCCATAGGTCGTTACAAGTGAGGGATCGGCATCTATATCCACTTCGATAAGACGATGGGGGTATTGCTCCTGGAGAGACGCGAGATCTTCCCTGGTTACATCACAAAGATGGCAATTTTTTCTCGTATAAAGCGTTAGATCAACCATTAGTTCTCTACAGCCCAAAATCTACAAATGTGCCGTAGCGAGCGAGCAATTCAAAGGTTCCCGAAAAAAGCATGATCCCGACAATGATCAGAATTATACCCATGGCGATTTCTACATAATGCATGGCTTTAC